>NZ_JADGMN010000007.1:0-194768 GCF_020662285.1 Clostridioides sp. ES-S-0108-01
TCATCCTTATGTTTTAGTTTGATTAGCTTTAGGGTTTTCCAGCAATTCAAGTAGTATTGGATAGGTTCTATCCTATCTCTACATATAAGTTTCCCTATATGCTGACTATTTTAGCTACTAACTCATGACTAAAGTCACGAGTGTGCGTAGCTATTTTTTAATCAAAATTTATATAATATCTATCATTTATAACATCTAGTGTATTACAAACTACATTTACACCCTGTTTTTTTGCTGATGATTCAAAAGGGTCATAAACTGGTGTATTTAATATTATACTATCACCTTTTTTACAAAAAGCTTGTACTACGTAGTGAAGTGTTGATACAGTTCCATAAGTTAATGTAATCCATTCTTTTTCTACATTTACCTGATGCATATTTTTTTGCCACCCAATAACTGAATCATAAAACTCATCATAACAGTATGTATATCCAAACACACCTCTTTTTACAACTTCAATAAATTTGTTTTCTATTTCTGTTGGTATTTTAAAGTCCATATCAGCAATCCACATTGGTACAAAATCTTCTCTAATATCACCAAATTTATCTCTTATAATGTTTAAATCCCACTTTCTACACTTTTCACTTACTCTATCTGGTCTGTCATCAAAATTATACATTTAAATTTACCTCTTCTTTTCTTATTTTTATGAAATATTTATCTAGTTTATTTTTAACTTACAACTATTAAATCCTTAGTAGATGTAGTCAACCTCATGCATCCACCTTGTGTTATAAGTACATCATCTTCTATTCTTACACCTCCGAGACTTGGAATATATATACCCGGCTCTATAGTTACAATCATACCTTCTTTTAATATTTCATTTGATTCAGGAGCTAATGCAGGATATTCATGAACCATGATGCCTACACCATGACCTAGATTATGACCAAAATTATCAGCATATCCATATGAGCCAATTATATCTCTTGCAACTTTATCTATCTCTCCAGTAGTCATTCCTGGTCTTAAAACCTTTATACACTCTTCATTTGCTTCTCTTACTATATTATATATTTCTTCTAACTCTTTATTTATAGTACCCATACAAATGGTTCTAGTAATATCTGAACAATAATTATTATACTTAGCACCAAAATCAAAAGTAACAAAATCTCCATACTCTATAACTTTTTCACTTGCTTTTCCATGAGGCAATGCTCCTCTAATCCCAGATGCAACTATTGTGTCAAAAGATTCTTTTTGACCACCTAAATCTTTTATAACCCTAACAATTTCATTTTCAACTTGCTTTTCAGTCATACCAACTTTTATAAAATCAATTATATGATAAAATGTAGCATCGACTATTTCACAAGCCTTTTTTATATATTTTATTTCGTCTTCATTTTTTGTTTCCCTTAATGTAGATAAGTCAACTGATTTTAAGGTTGCAATTAACTTATTACTCATACTTTTATATGAATCAAAGGATACTTCATTTCCTTCAAATCCTATTTTTCTTATATTCTGCTCTCTACAAATATCATTAATTATATCGAAATGAGTTCTATTTTTGTCCATTAATACTACATCAAATAAACTCGATTTTCTTTTAATTTCTTCAAAATATCTAAAATCTACTATTATATATTGTGCTTCTTTTGTTATAAAAACATAACCTGAAGAACTAAATAGATTTCCGACATAAAACTTATTTGTAGGACTATTGATAAGAAATCCTTCAATATCATATTCTCTAAGATACTCTCTTACTTTTTCTAGCTTATCCATACCTTATCTCCACCGCCTTTAATTAATCATATAGGTAAGGCTGGTAATATTGATTAAAACCATATTACCAGCCAAGGTTATTTATAGATAGTAAAAATTAAATACTAGTCGATATAATCTACAACAAGTTTACCATCTTTTATTAATTTATTTCTATAGAATATATTTCCTACTGCTATGAATATAGCACCAACTGCTATACCTATTACATATCCAAATAAGTTATCTACTAGAGGCCATGCCCATACAGCTGACTCTGGGAACCATTGAATTGCTCCTAGAACTATACCTGTAATAGCTCCTATTACACTTCCTACTATATTTAAAGGTATAACAAAACCTGGTCTCTCAAGTGCAAATGGTATTGCTCCTTCAGATATACCCATAAATGATAAGAATATAGAAGTTTTTCCTGCTTGATAGAATTGTCTATCGTATACTCTTCTTCCTACTAGTCTTTTATCTAATAATGTTGTTAATCCTAATCCAATTGGAGGAACAACTATGGCTATTGTTCTTGCTGTTATTGGCAGTACATTCTCTGTAGTTAAACCAAGTGCAACAAATCCTGCTGCTTTATTTATTGGTCCTCCTAAGTCAAATGCTGTAGCTGCTGCTAAAGCTGTTGCATATACATATTCTCCTGCTGCTCCTGCTGCTGTTAAGAAGTTTTTCATACTTTCATTAATTAATCCACCAAATGGAGTTATTATAAATATCATCAATACCATACAAGCTAATGATGCTATTAATGGTATTAAAAATGTTGTTTTAAAAGCTAACCAGTTATGAGAAACTTTTATAGATTTATTTAACCATTTTACAAAATATCCTATTATGAATGCTATTAATATTGCACCTAAAAATCCTGATGCAACTGGAACAACTTCAGTCCATTGTCCATCCACAAATTGTGGAACACCTACAGGTTTATTGGCTATATATCCTCCTATAAATCCTGCAATTAAAGCTGTTTTTCCACCTATAGAGTTTGCACAAAATGCTGCAAATAGTGGTATTGCAAATCCAAATAAAGTAAATCCGAAATTTGACATTAATTGTGCCATATTTAAAAGACTAAGCTTGAATCCTGTAAATTCACCTGAGTTCATAGCATCAACTATACCTACAGATGGGTCAAGCCCTAATATAGCATATGGTATTAATTGAGATAAAGCTCCTATAAGTCCACCCATTACTAAAACTGGTATCATATATGATATACCCGTCATTATATGTTTACTTATTTCTTTCCATTTTCCATTTCCCTTTGATTGAGTTGGACTAGATGGAGTAGAAGCACCTGAACTATTTATAACCTTTTTCTTAATTGCCATTCTATTTCCTCCACAATAAATTTATTATATTCCTAAATCTTCTTCTATTTCTTTTATAACACCCTCTGCATTTTTTATAGCTTCTTGTAATTCAACTTCATAAACTTCACAACCATCGAATCTTTCCATACCTTCTGGTGTTATTGCCACTGCATGTATTATCATAGTTGCTCCTAATATATCATCTCTTGTCAACTCATTTTGTACACCATCTGCACCTTGAGTTTCAACTTTTGCTTCATAACCTAATGCCTTTGCTGCTTGCTCTATTGCTTCTGCTGCCATGAAAGTATGAGCTAATCCCATTGGACAAGCACATAATGCTACTAATTTTTTATTCATTTTAAATTCCTCCTATTTTTTTAATTGATTATTTGTTTTATTTTAACCTTAGTGTTTAATTATAAACCTAAAGCTTCATTTATTAAGTTAGATATTTCCTCAGCATTATCACTCTTTAAAAGAGAATCTTTAAAGTCTTTATTTATTAATTTTCTTGAAAGAGATGACAATAATTTAAGATGAATATTTTCTTTACTTTTTCCTGGCATAAGTAAGCTTATCGCCAATTTAACCTTATCTTCACCTTCATTCCAAATAACATCTTCATCAAACTTCAACACTACTACTGCTGGATTTTCAATTGCATCATTTTTAGTATGAGGTATTGCTATAGATTCTCCTAAATTTGTAGTAAATTGTTCTTCTCTAGCCATTAAACCTTCATATACTAAACTTTCATCTTCTGTTAAGTTTAATTCTTTAGCTTTTTTTGCTATAAATTTTAAAACCTCAATCTTTGATTTAGCATCAACATTTAAAAATACATATTCTTTGTTAAATATGTTTGTTCCCATTATTAATTTCCTCCTTAATTACCTATCAGTGCCATTAATTTATTAAAATCACATATTTTAATAATTCCTCTTACTCCACCTTCGTCTTTTATAAAATTATAAAGGTATTTAAATATCGAGAAATTATGTTTTTCTTTAGTATTAAAAAATACCATAAATACTAGTTGAACCTCCTGCTTATCCCAAATTATGGGATTTTCAAGTATTCCAACTCCTATTATAGATTTTTTATCTCCCTTCACTATTGTGTGAGGTATTGCTACTAGATTTCCTATTTCAGTTGATGAAATATTTTCTCTATCTATTATGCTTTTTATAGAACTTTCTTCTATAAAGCCTCTTTCTTTTAGTTTATTTGAAAGTGAAAGTATAACCTCTTCTTTAGTGCTAGCCTTTATGCTAAAAAAAGCTTTTTCATCAAACATGTTACTTATTATCTTTCTTCTTTCTTCCTTTTCATAAAAGGCTTTGTTTACGTTTTCAATTAAGCTATCATCAAATATGTTTTCTATATATAAGACAGGTTTTTCATATCCTTTTAATTCAACAGTAGACACTATTAAATCAACATCTTGACTTATAGCCATATCGAGATATCTAACTGGATAAACACCTACTACATTTAAATCACTTATATTCTGCTTTAACTTTTCAGATATAAGTTGTCCTGTTCCTATACCATAATGACAAACTATGCAAATTTTTTTACTAGTATTTTTTTTCATTCTTTCATTTGAAGCAGCAAAATGAATAGCTATATATCCAAGTTCATCCTCATCAAGTTTTAAATTAAATTCAGTTTCTAGTTTATTTGATAAAAACACAGCTAGATTAAAAGCTATTGGAAACTTCTCTTTTATTTGATGAAGTAAGGGATTATTTGATTTTATATTAGCTTTAGCTCTATTTAAAAATCTCTTTATATGGTCAGATATTGATACCATAAACTCCTCGTCTTTTGTATAATCACTACCTGAAATAAGTAATATATCCTGAAGTGCACTACTTATAACACTACTTATTCGCTCCTCTACTTCACTTGTGCTTTTTCTTCCTTGTGTACCTTTATATGCTATTACACCAGAATAATTTGAAATATAAATTACTTCATCTTCAACAAGTTTAAATCCAATCGTTTCAGAGATTTCTTTCATTAAGCTTTCTATAAAGTAATAATTATGAAACCTATAACTTGTATCCATTAAGTTTATGTGTTTGCTATGACCTCTCTTACTCCTAAATACAGAAACTATTATCTTTGAAATCAAAAGATTAAAATCTTTGTCTGAAATTATTGTATCGTTCTCTCTTAAATGTTTTTCTAAAATACTTTCTATACAGTATATATCGTTTTCACTGATATCATCTAAAAACACCTTGACTCTACTTTTTTCATCCAATTTTATTGCATAGTCAGTAATCAATTGTCTTATATTAATTTCTTCACCATGTATATAGCTTCCATAGTAAGGTTTAGATTTTATAACTAAGTCATACTTTTCAAGTTTTCTTTTAAGCTTACTAGACAATTTATTTATAGCGGCTATACTTAGATTTAATTCTTCTGCCATTGCTTCTATACTCATATAATTTCTATTAATAAGCATACATATTATATTTGACATTCTTGATTCTTCAGAGTCATCTAAAAAACCATCAATATATTTATTTGCTTCTTTAACAGCTCTTGCTATACTGCTTTTAGAGCCACTTAACTTATATCCTATACCTCTAGAAGAAGCTATTACCAAATCATACTTGCTTAAAATACTATTTAAATCTGCTATATATCTTTTAATAGTTTTAGTGGACACATCCAATTTGATAGCTAGTTCACTTGATGTCATATATCCGTCTTTATTGCTTAAACTTTTTACTATTAATGCATGTTTCTTAGTTATCATTGTATCACCTTCTCTTTGATTTCAATTATATATCAAGTAAAATTTTAATTGTATATATAATATGTCTGTATAAGGGACATTTTGTATTTATATTTTGTTACATAATGCAATTATTGCATCTGCATATATGGCTATTGCATTTATAAATCTATCTAAGCTAGCAAATTCATTAGCACTATGGACATTTCCAAAACTTCCATCAGGAAATTCACAACCAAATATTACTGAATTATTCATTTCAGAAGCATAACTTCCTGCACTAGTTACTCTAACATCATTTTTTAAATCACCAGAATACTTTATATATATATCGTGCAAACTTTTTACAAGTTTTGAATTTCTATCTATATAATTTGCTTGCTTTAAATTTTCCCCAATAATCCTAAATTTATTAATGTTATTTCTCTTCATATACAAATCAAATTTTTTTATTATATCTTCAATTGTTAATACTTCTGGATATCTAACACTTAAAACTATTTCTAGCTTTCCATCTACTATATTTATTATTGTTGGAACCATTGATAAAATTCCACATTTTCCTTCAATATTTAAATTAAATAATTTTCCATCTATATTATCTTCGTTTATTAATTTATACAAGTCTTTTGCCCACTCTTCATCAATAATCTCTGACATAAGTTTAATTGTACCTAATATAGGATTATTTGATTTTTCAGGTTTAGATGAATGTCCACCTTTTCCATGCACAATATAACTGCCATTATCAGAACTTATTGATTTATTGTTAACATCACAACAGATATTATCTTTACCCAATTTTTCTATATTATTTATATACACTTTATCTGGTATTGTATTAAACTCTATTCCACCACTTACGTATAAAGATTTATCATCTATATTTGAAACTAATTTTATTATTGCTCCACCTTTTTCTCCATTTAACACAGGAAATTTAGCATCTGGAGTAAATCCACATACACCATATGGTTCTTTGCTATAATAATGCTTTATACATTTAAATCCACTCTCTTCATTTCCTCCAACTATTAATCTAACCTTTCTTTTTAAATCAATCTCTAAATCCCTTATCATTTTTAGTGCTAAAAAATTCACTATCATAGGTCCTTTATTATCAGATACTCCTCTAGCAACTAATTTATCACCTATAATATTTAATTTAAATGGCTCACTGTCCCATCCTTCTCCTGGATTTACGACATCACAATGTCCAAATATATCTACATACTCTTTACCATGTCCATATTCAATTTGAACAGCATGATTATCTATATTTTTTACTTTAAAATTGTTTTTTCTACCTAAATTTTCAAACCAATTCAATGCATCATATACACCTTTTCCAAAAGGCATATCTTTAGATACAGTTTTTTTATCATAAAATGAAGGTATGCTTATCCACTCTTCCAACAATTTCAAAAATTCTTCTTCATATTTTTTGCTTTCTTCCTTAAATAATGCCATAATTATCACTCCAATTTAGAACTTTATATTATAATCATAGTTTATCTTATTTAATAACTCCTTATACTTTATGTCATTTCAAGGGACAAAACTTTTTTACTCTTGATTTTATAATCTATTTATATATAATTATTTGTAGGATAAATTTAATATTATAGGAGGAATAAGATTATGGAACCACTATTTTTAAAACCTATTTTTATGGATAGAATATGGGGCGGTACTGCACTTAAAGATAAATTTAATTATGAAATAGATTCACCAACAACTGGTGAATGTTGGGCTATAAGTTCTCATAAAAATGGAGATTGCTTAATAGAAAATGGAGAATATAAAGGTAAAAAACTGTCTGAATTATGGGATAAAAATAGAGAATTATTTGGAAATACACCTGGAGATAAATTTCCTTTGCTTACAAAAATATTGGATGCAAATGATAATTTATCAGTTCAAGTTCATCCAGATGATGAATATGCTAAGAAAAATGAAAATGGAGAGTTAGGTAAGACGGAGTGTTGGTATGTAATAGATTGTTCTGATGATGCAGAAATTATAATAGGTCATAATGCAAAATCTCGTAAAGAATTTGTAGATATGATAAATAATAATGAATGGGACAAACTACTTAGAAAAGTTAACATAAAAAAGGGAGATTTTTTCTATGTTCCAAGTGGAACTATACATGCTATATGTAAAGGAACATTAATTTTAGAAACTCAGCAAAATTCAGATACTACTTATAGAGTTTATGATTATGATAGAACTGACAATTCAGGTAATAAACGTGAACTTCATGTTCAAAAGTCAATAGATGTTACGAATGTTCCTCATATAAATTTTGATACTGATTATAAAACCGTATCAACACCACAATTTAAATGCACAACATTTGTATCAAATGAATTTTTTAGCGTTTATAAACTAGATGTTTTTGGAAAATGTAATTTTACACATAATACACCTTTTTCATTATATAGTGTACTAGATGGAAATGGAAAATTAATACACAATTCTGTTGAATATGATTTAAAAAAGGGAATGCACTTCATATTACCAAATAACTTTGGAGATTTTAGCTTTGAAGGTAGTTTAGAGATTATATGTTCTCATATATAGATATAAAATCAAACTAAAAATAGGCTATCATAATAATCACTTTATGATAGCCTATTTTTTATAAAAGATTTGACTATAAACATATAGTATTTTAATTTCATTTTAGTTTGTAATAACCTCTAATAATATATATCGGAAAATTCTATTTTTATTTTTTCTTGAATATTATATATTCTCTTATCTTCTGTATAATGTTCACTATTAAAACTTTTTATTGGAAGTGAAATCAAGAATTCCGTACCTTTATTCACTTCACTTACTACTTCTATATCTCCACCATGAAGATTTACTAAATTCTTAACTATAGCAAGTCCTATTCCACTTCCTTCAGTATTTCTAGATAGAGTCTTATCAACTTGTGAAAATTCTTCAAAAATCAATTCTAACTTATCTTTAGGTATTCCAACTCCAGTATCTTTTACACTTATGATTATCCTATCTATTTTATGATAGATATTTACGTATATCCATCCGCCATTATCAGTAAACTTAATGCAGTTTGACAATAGATTCAACATAATCCTCTCAATTTCAACTTTGTCTATATAAACATTAATTTCTTCAAGTTCTGTATCAAATAGAATTTTTATATCCTTTCTACTTGTATACTCTTCTATATTCATAAATAAGTCTTCTATTACAGATACAATATTGTATTTTGCAAGCTTTAGTGTATAAAACCCAGACTCCATCTTTGTTAAATCTATAATATTATTTATTAATCTTTGAAGCCTATAAGAACTTTGTCTTACTAAATCTACATGAGACTTAATATTATTATTGTAGTCTTTTATCTTTTCACTCCTATAGAAAGAATCTACTAGTTGATTTGAACTTGATATAACATTTAGTGGAGTTTTTAACTCGTGAGACATATTTGCAAAAAACTCAGTTTTGATTTTATCTGTTTTAAATCTTTCAAGCAGTTCTTTTTCTGCTTGTTCAGAATATTTCTTATGTACTAAATCTTTTATAATAAGCATTATGTATCTAGTGTTATATATAGCAAAAGGTAATGCACTTAATTCTACTTCTACTATATCATCATAACTATTTATCAACTCATACTCTAGTAAAAGTATACTTCTATTTTCATTTAGAACTTTAGCCATATTATCAGTAAATTTCATTTTTTCTTCAGTATTTGCATTCATTAATATCCTAATATTAGAGTCTTTTATATTATCTATATTTGTAAAAGATAGCATATCTAAAAACGATTTATTTGCATAGTTTATACTTAAATCTTCTTTTAGTAAGCATATGCCATCAGGTAATATATCTATAAATCTTGAATAGGATGATTGACTTTCCTCAAGTTTTATTTGAGATATTTTTCGAGACGTTGTATCACGTATCACAATAATAGTTTTATCAGTCCCAGCATTAGTATACTGAGAAAAACTCATCTCTACGTACTTTACTTCACCATCTATTACATATCTTTTTTCTATACTTTCTTCACTTTTACATACTGCTGAAAAATCAATACTTTCTAATTTATTTTTAAAAATTTCTCTACATGCATTATTAACGTATATTTTGTTATTACCTTCAAGTACTACTATGCCATCTCCAATACTTTCTAAAAAATCTCTGCTTCTCTTATTTGCTTCAATAAGTTTGCGTTCATATTCCTTTTTCTTGGTCTTATCTTCTAGTACACATAATACCCCTTCTGTTTGTAAAGCAATAATTAAAGGAGCAAATATAGCTTGATAAACTTTATTATTACTTGTATTAATAAGTTTTTCTACATTCTTCTCATGTACAAACACATAATGAATGCTTTCTATTAAATCGTTGAAGTTTTTTATTTTATCAGTCAATTTATCTTGTTCTTTATAATCTCCAAAAGTATTTCTAAAACTCTTATTTGCGTATGTAATATCTCCATCTTTGCTAAATACAACTATGCTATTTACTGCTACATCTAATGTAGATTGTAGTCTAGATTCTCTTCTTATAAGTATTCCCTTAAGTTCCTCTATCTTTTCTGTCTCATAGATTAATTTTTTGTTCTTTTCTTTTAAACTTTCCGTTTTTATTGTCAATTCTTCATTTGTATCATGTAATTCTAGCGCTGTTTTATTAATATTCTTAGATACTATGTAATTATATAAATAATATAAGGCTACATTTATTATTATCTGTGATAATATCCTCTCTACACTCCTATCAGCAATAACTATATGCAATAGATTTGGAGCCCTTGATAATATTATTATTACTATTATTCTGTTAAAAATCTTTTTTTCATTATATTCCCATTTACTTTCATTTAAACTTGAGTTTAATTCAATTACACTAATAATAGAAATAATTATTGTGAATATAGATATTATAACTCCTAAAGTATATTGTGATGTACCATTTCCTAGATAGTCACAAATTCCAGATATTATGAATAAAGATATTATTGTTAATGTAACAGTTGCTATAAATAAAATTATACTTGAATAAATTTGTTTATTATCCTTAACAAATTTAAAACTTAAGTATACACCCAGTATAGGAAATAAATCTGTTATTGCTGATATCGTGCTATTAATCTCCATTACAGACTTCGTTCTAATTCCTAAGGAATTAAATAAATATATACACTCAAATGCTCCAGTAGCTATAAAAATTAATCCTAAAAATGTAGAAAATGAATCCACTTTAAATTTTGTAGTATTAAATATAATTATTCCTGTGGCTACTAAGAATATAGTATATATGGCATGTAATAGAGTTTCATATTTATCTGTATCTTTTATAATAAATAATAAAAGTACTGAGCCCATTATTATAAATAAAAGGCTCATGTCTTCTCTTTCTTTTATATCTGGTTTTACATCAGGTATTATATTCTTCAATACTTTACACTTCCTCTTAATTAATATTTTATACTAATTAATTATACGATACTCGACATTATAACTCCTTCTTTATACCTTAAAGCAAAAACAGACATTTTCTGCTAAAACAAAATTCTTTTGTTTTCTACTCTTTTAGTTATTTTGTTTCTATCGAAGTTTTCCAATATAATCATGCAATTTTTTCTACTAGAATCAATCAAATCTCTGTATTCTCCTAATGTTATTTCTTTATTTTCTTTTATATAATTTATCAAAGTATTCTTTGCATTTTCATAAATACCTTTGTCCATTATATACAAATCATCTAATTTCTCTACTTTATTACCTATCATTGACTCCAATACTTCAGCATAGTTATGATTTCCTTCAGAAACTTCATCTATTGTCAGTATAGAAGAAACTCCACATGATTTTAATCTTTTTTCTATTTTTTTTGCTATTTCTTTTTGTTTCTCATTTAAAATAACCTCAAAATCTAATAGAGATACTATATTATTTTCTATTTTTATGGCGTTTTCTGTAGATAATTTTTCTAATAAAATATCCATCTCCCTAGTTTTGAAATTGCTCTCTATCTTAGACCTTACTTCTTCTTTTAATATTCCTTTTCTAAGTCTATATTTCTTATGATAATCACTTAAAAGCTTTATTGTATTTTCCTTTAATTTATTGTATTGATTTATATGCATATACATATTTCCTATAATAAATACTTTATCTTCTGATATAAGTGTTTCAAGTGCTCTTTTTACATCTTCTTCATGAGCACCACTATAGCTCATTATTTCTTTTATATTTGGATAATTTTTTAGATTCCTTTTTAAATACTCTTCTATTATATCTTTAAGTTCGCCTTTTTCTTTTATTTTTAATGCTTCTATAACTTTTTCATCAAATTTCTTATGTTTTTTAGGTGATGGGTCAATTATTACACCTCCACCGATAGTTTCCATTGGAGAATAACGTCTAACTACAAATGTATCGCCTTTTTTAGATACTATACTTTCTTCAAGTCTTAACTGAACATAGCCACTTTCTCCACTTTCAATCAATTCTTTATCTAGTGGAACTGCTCTACAAAGTATCTCTCTAGTTCCATGATACAACCTTAATCTGTCCCAATGTTTCAATCCTTTGTCTAAATGATTTACCAATGATAATTTTACATCTAACATCATTGATTCCTCTAATGAGTTTGGTGCAGCTAAAACATCTCCTCTTTTTATATCATCCACTTTTACATTTGATATATTGATTGCTGTTCTTTGTCCTGCATAAGCTGTATCTTTATTTTCTCCATGAACTTGTATACTTCTTATTTTTGTTTTTAATACTTGTGGATATATAACCAAATCATCTTCTATACTTATCTTTCCTTCTATTAAAGTACCTGTTATCACAGTACCAAACCCTTTTATTGAAAATACTCTGTCTATATTAAGTCTGGCTGGAGAGTTTTCATTTTTATCTTCTATATCATCACTCATTTTATCTATTTTTTCAATAAGGGTGTCTATACCTTTTTTAGATATAGAATCAACTTCAATTATTTCAGCATTTTCAAGAAAAGTTCCTTTTATTTTTTCACAAATATCTTCTTTTACTAGCTCTCTAAATTCATCATCTACAGTATCAGACTTAGTTAGAACCACTATTCCATTTTTGATATTTAAAAAGCTTAGAATATCTAAATGCTCAACTGTCTGTGGCATAACCCCTTCATCTGCTGCTACAACAAGTAAAACTATATCAATCCCGGATGCTCCAGCTAACATGTTTTTTATAAACTTTTCGTGTCCCGGTACATCTACAATTCCAGCTCTTCTATTGTTTGGTAAATCAAAATAAGTAAATCCTAAGTTTATTGAAATACCTCTCTTTTTTTCTTCATCTAATGTATCAGTTTCTCTTCCAGTCAATGCTTTTATAAGAGTAGTTTTCCCGTGGTCAATATGACCTGCTGTTCCAATTACTACATTTTTCATTTTTTGCCCCCTCTGAACCTCCCATGACTAAAGTCACAAGTGTGCGTAGCTATTTTTTAATCAAAAATTTAATACTTATACTTCTAAATTTAATATTTATTAAGTCAAATTTATTTAATTAAATGCTTTTCTCAATTCCTCAACTATTACATCAAATTCATCATCAAATATAGTTCTTACATCTAGTACATATTTATTATCATACACTCTAGCTATTATATGTGCTTCACTAAGTCTTAGTTTCTTTTCTAAAGATGAAACATTCATATGTTCAGGAGTTATTGTTATTACCTTTGTGCTTATAGTTTCAAGAGGCATAGACCCTCCTCCCACTTGAGAAAATCCATCTTCTATATTTATATTGGCATTTAAGTTCAAAGCAGTTATTTTTTCAAATAGTTTATTTGCTTTTACTTCTAATTCTTCAATTTTATACGTCAACATTTTTAAAGTAGGTATATTTTCTATAGCCTTTGTCTCATCCAAATACATTCTCAATGTTGCTTCAAGAGCGCATATTGTGAGTTTATCGACTCTAAGTGCTCTAGTAAGTTGATTTTTCTTCATTTTTTCTATATACTCTTTTTTCCCAACTATAATACCTGCTTGTGGACCTCCAAGCATCTTATCTCCACTAAAAGTTACTACATCTGCGCCTTGTCGAATAGAATCCAATACAGTTGGTTCATAAGATAAACCATATTTTGATAAATCTATAAAAACTCCACTTCCTAAGTCTTCTATTACAGGCAGTTTATATTTTTTACCTAAATTAACTAATTCTTCTATAGAAACACTCTCTGTGAATCCCATAATTCTATAGTTACTTGTATGAACCTTCATCAATACATTTGTATCTTCTGTAATGGCCTCCTTGTAATCTTTCAAATGAGTTTTATTAGTTGAACCAACTTCAACTAATTCTGCACCACTAAGAGCCATTATACTTGGAATCCTAAATGAACCACCTACTTCAACTAATTCTCCACGAGATACAATTGCTTCTCCTCCTTTAGCCATTGTGCTAAGTACAAGAAGTACTGCCGCTGCATTATTATTTACAACTAGTACATCTTCTGCTCCAGTAAGTCTTTTTATTGTACTAGTTAAATGAGAGTATCTTGAACCTCTTTCTCCATTATCCAAATCGTATTCTAAGTTTGAATACCTTGAAGCAGCACACCATAATTCATCTTTTATATCTTCACTAAGCAAAGACCTCCCCAAATTTGTATGAATAACTGTACCAGTTGCATTTATAACCTTTTTTAAGGATAATGAGTAATTTAACTTAACTCTCTCTATTGCAGATTCTATTATTTCACCAAACTCTATTGTTACAGAATTTGATACATCTTCTTTTAATCTTAATATAAATTGTCTTTTTAAATCTATTACTTCTCTCACAGATTCTAAAACTAAACTTCTAGGATATTCATTTATTATTTCTACAATTCTATTATCACTTAATACTTCATCAACTGAAGGCAACATTGCAAACAATTCTCTTTTGCTCAAAACAATCACTCTTTCTCTATAATATTTTATAAAACTGTAATATATTTTTCCCCTTTTGGAACTACAGAACCTATAATTTTAGCTTCTATTGCTCCATTTAATTTCATATCTTTTACAAGTTCCTCTGCAAGTTCTTCTTTTACTGAAATTAACAACCCTCCTGATGTTTGTGGGTCGTATAAAATATCTTGAACTGCAACTTCCACATCTCCTACAACTTCTACATCTTTAGATACATAATTCATATTTTTATACATACCAGAAGGTATAATTCCCATTTGTGCCATCTCTATTGCGCCTTCAATAATTGGTACATGTTTTGATTCAATTTCAATACTTACTTCAGAAGCTTTAGCCATTTCTAAAGTATGACCAAGTAAACCAAAACCAGTTATATCTGTAACTGAATTTACATCAAACTTATCAAAGCTCATTGCTGCATATTTATTTAAATGTATCATTATTTCTATTACTTTATCTGCTATATGTTGTTCTACCATACCTTCTTTCATGGCAGTATTTAATACACCCACTCCAATTGGTTTTGTTATAATTAATTTATCACCAGTCTTTGCAGTAGCATTTGACAAAACTTTATTTGGACTTACAATCCCAGAAACTGAAAGACCATATTTAGGCTCTTTATCATCTACAGTATGTCCTCCAACTAAAAGTGCTCCGCTTTCTTTCACTTTATCAAACCCACCTTTTAATATTTCTGCAAGCACATCCATATTATGACATGATGGAAAACAAACAATATTCATTGCAACCAAAGGTTTACCTCCCATAGCATATACATCTGATAGTGAATTTGATGCAGCAATTTGTCCAAATACATATGGGTCATCTACCATTGGTGTAAAGAAGTCTAATGTTTGAATAAGTGCCATATCATCATTTAATTTATAAACTGCAGCATCATCTGCTGTATCTAGTCCTACTAATAAATTTTCTATATTATCATTTTTAGGCAATTGAGATAAAACTGATGCCAGAACCTCTGGCCCTATTTTAGCGGCTCAACCACCTGCTGTTGTCATCTCTGTAAGTTTTTTTTGTTCTTTTTTCATAAAAGTGCCTCCTTTACTAAATTTCCACATATATACACATATTTATAATACCATATCTATAAGTAAGTTTTGTATTATATTTTAGTCTACACAAATTAAATCTTTTATATTTTCATATTTCTTATCTCCAATACCATTTACATTTTTTATCTCCTCAATTGAATTAAACTGTCCATTTTCTTCTCTGTGTTGTAAAATTTTATTGGCTGTAGCTTCTCCAACCCCAGGTAGAGAATCCAATTCTTCTATCGTTGCTACATTTATATTTACTTTTGATTCATTAGATATATTTTTATTATCTTTATTTTTAGACTCACTTCTTGACTCGTTTTTTTGATTTAATTTATTGGAATCATCATTGCTTGTCACAGATGTTGCTTCACCCATTTTAGGTATTATGTAATGTTGTTCGTCTTCTAACCTCACTGATAAATTGACTCCATTTAAATCAGCTTCTTTTGTTGTTCCTCCTAGTAATTCTACGGCATCATAAAGTCTCTTATCTGACTCTATAGTTACAATCCCTGGTCTATTTACCGCTCCACTTATGTATATAGTTATTTTATTATTTTGAAAATTTTTATCTATGTCTTTAACTACTTTATTTTGACTATTATCTTCATTTTTAATTTCTTTCTCTACAGCATGTGTTTTTTCATTAGGTGAATTTTTTTTACTTACGACATAAATATCATCTTTAAAAATATGTGATTTATAAATGATTACTGATGATATTATTAAAATAAATAAAACAAAAAACGAAATAAATTTTACCTTTTTTTTCATATATTAATCACTCCTTTCTTTTAATTATTGACAAATATGTGCTATACTAAAAGATGAATTTAAAATTTGGAGGCTCACAATGAAAAGAAATTTATCACTTTTATTAATCTGTTTATTGATATTTACTTCATTTTTAGGAAGCTCTAATATCTCTTTTGCAGATGATGAACCAGCTATAGTTGCGAAACATGCAGTTTTAATGGACTATGAATCTGGCAAAATACTATATAATAAAGATGGAAATTCTAAGCTTTATCCAGCTTCAACAACTAAAGCATGGACAGCTTGTCTAGTTCTAAAGGAGGTTAAAGATTTAAATCAAGTAATAGAAATTAAAAACTTACCTCAAATAGATGGTTCTAGTATGTATCTAAAAGAAGGAGAATCTTTTACTGTAAAGCAGTTACTAAATGCTCTTTTAGTTCATTCCGCTAATGATGCTGCTTTTGTATTAGCTAGATATGTTGGTGGTGGAGATGTACAAAAATTTATTGACCTTATGAACTCTGAAGCAAAGAAAATTGGAGCTAATAATACTCATTTTAATAATCCTCATGGATTACCAGACCCAAATCACTACACAACAGCTCATGATATGGCTCTTATAGCTAGAGAAGCTATGAATAATGATACTTTTAGACAAATTGTAAAAACTAAGTCACTTAAATTTGAAGCTACAAAAGCATATCCTTATGAGAGATACTTTATAAACACTAATAAGTTTTTAACATCACATGATAAGATTACATATAAAGGTCAACTTATAAATATAAAATATGATATAGTTGATGGTATAAAAACTGGATATACTGATGCTGCTGGTAAGTGTCTTTTATCTAGTGCTGTAAAAGATGGAAGAAGGGTTATCGCTGCTGTATTTAATTCAACTAATGCTGATTTATATTTAGACTCACGTATTTTGATTGATTATGGATTTGATAACTTTAAGTGTGCTACTATTGTTGATAAAGAAAAATATACTGATACTAAAAAAGTATTATTTACAAAACAGCATGAATTGATTTATGGACCCAAAAATAGTTATAAAATATTCTTAGAAAAAAACGAATCTCAAGGAAACTATGATACTAAAACAGAGCTAAATAAAATTGATTTACCTATAAAAAAAGGTGCTAAGATTGGTACTTTAAATATATATAATGATGGTAAACTAGAAAATAGTATAGATTTGATTGCAAAAAATAATCTTGATAGCAGTCTTCCATTTTTAACTGGAAATAACACTTTAACGACTTTTGTTAAGATTGTTGCAGGTATTTTAATCCTTTTAATTTTATTTATAATAGCTTCAAATATTAAGAAGAAAAGTAGAAAAAAGATTAGAAGTAAAAGAAATATGAAAAAGTAGCAATTATAATAAAAACTTTATAATATACTCATTCTTATAAATTTAGAGGTGTCTTAAAATGAACTTTTTAGTTCATGAGGCACTCTTTTTTGTATGAAATCAAATATATCTTCATCATTTCAGCAATGAAAAAGAAGCTTATCTCTATTTTGAGACAGCCCCTTTAATTTTATGTTTATGTATTTTTTATACTTATATATTTTTTTGTTTATCCTTAAGCTTACATTTTGAACAGTTTCCTAGACATTCATCGACCATGTCTAGACATTCATTAAATGCTACCTTACTACTATTTTTATGTCTTACGATTAATATATCTTGTTTTTTAGCTTGAGACTCAACCGTTCTAGACATCTTATGTGAAACTGTTGATGTAAGTATGACAACTGCATCTGGTCTTCCTATAGAATTATTTAATTTAGATGACATGGTAGTATATACCTTTGTCTTATAACCTTTTTTCTTGGCCATAACCATATAATCTTTTTCCATTCTTTCATGACCACCAATCACTAATAAGTTCATTAGATTTCCTCCCATTTATTTGATATTGATTTTCATTATTATTTATATTATATATAATAGTATCTAAAAATAATTTTGTCAATACTTATTGATATTAATCATCATTTTAATAATAATTTTTTTATTTATATATATTTTAAACATTACTCCTTTTAAATTTCTTGCTTTTATATAATAAATTTTTACACAAAAAATAAATCCCAAATTCAAAAGAACCTGGGATTCTTGTATAATAATTGTATGCACTAATCTGCTATCTACAGCATTTTGAGCGTTTTTCATTATAGCAGTTCCAGAAGATATTCTTTCTGAACAAAAACTCTGCCAACGTAGCAACATTTGCATCATTATTTAAGTAACTATCTTGAGTTCATCGCTTAAATACTTTCCAATATTAAAGTTTTCAAATGGAAGGTTTAGTGTCTATATATCCATTAAAAGGGTCTACAATTGTTATCAGTTGAGCATCAGCATCACTTATTCCAGCATATAAAGTTGCCGTTTTATCATTGTGCCTTACTAATCCTCCACTAAATACCACATCAACTAAGTCTGGTCTTTTTGAAGGTCCTTCTAAAAAATCTTTTCTAGTTGCTATTAATTGTATATCAGTAGTTTCATTAGTTACTGGGTTTAATATGAATACCATTGGATAATAATGTCTACCCCCATTGTCATCAAAGCAAGCAATATGTCCTAACACTCCAATTCTTCCATCTTTTAATAAATGTGCTTCATTCGCTCCACCCCACTCTAAATCAGTAAATTGATTTTCTAGTAACGGTGCATCTTCTATAACATCTACAGTCAAATCTTCTATTTTATTAACTATTGTAAATCCTATTTTACCTCTACCACCTTTGCTTCCTTGTGGTCTAGTCAAAACTCCTATTTTTTTATCCTTTAACTCGACGAGTCTTAAATCTTTCATTCCATCAGGACCCTTGAAACATTCTTCTAAAGAGTTTATATCTTTACCTTTATAAAATACGGTTCTCCATCCTAATGAATTTTCTATAGTTGGATGTGGGAATATTTCCACTCCACCTAATATCAATTCTCCATTTATAAAAGTAAAAAATGGGTCTTGTAAAGTAAATTTTTTAGTATTTTCTCTTTGTATCCATTTTCCATTTCTTTTAACAAAAAAGTGAATTTCTGAATGTTCACTATCTCTAAACTCTACTCTTCCTGCTATTACTAATTCATTTTCATCCATAAAGGGTGCACTTATATTATATACATCTTTTTCACCAACATTTTCGAATACTATTTTTTCTTTGACATAGAATTTTATATCTTTTGCATTATATTCATTTAATAATTGTTCGATTGTTTTTAAAGTAGACATACCTTACCTCTTAATCATTAGTTTATTATTTTTTATAATTTACTTATATATATTGAGAAATCATATGGCTTTAATATATTGTCTTCTGATGTGTTTAAAAGTTCTATTTTATCTATCTTGAGAGTATAGTCCTCATTGCTAAAGTTAATTACAACGTCTACAACTATATCATTATATTTTCTTTTAAAGCTTAATACACCATTTTCTAAGTTCAAATCCTCATAATCCCCATATAATAGTGCTGTTGTATTACATCTTATTTTTATTAATTCTTTGTATAAGTTTAATAAACTCTTATCGTCATTTATAGCTTTTTCAACTGTTGTTTTATCTTTCTTGTCTTCTATATTAATCCAAGATTTGGTTTTACTAAAACCATAATTACTATCACTATTCCACTGCATAGGGCTTCTGGACTTATCTCTAGAGCTTTTATTTGCTGATTTTAACGCTTCATATTCTGACTTACCTTTTGCTATTTCTAATTTATATTTAGTTATTCCTTGTATATCATTCATTTTATTAATATCATAACAAACCAAGTCTTCCATACCTATTTCTTCACCAAAATAAATAAATGGAACACCTTTAGTTGTCAAAAGTAAAACTGCAATAGCTTTTTCAATACCATTACAATTCCCCTTCGGATTAAATCTTGTTATACTTCTTCCCATATCATGACTATTAAAAAATATTGTAGGTATCTGATTTTCATCATATTCTTCATTCATACATCGTATTTCTTTATATACTTTCTCTATAGAAAATTCATCTATACTACCTAGGTTAAAGTTAAACACAACATCTAATAAATTTTCACCACAATATGGTTTTAATTCATTAAAATATTCTGAACCTACTTCTCCCACAAGAAAAGCATCTTCCTTAATGTTTCTAACATCTTTTACTAATCTCTTTATTATGTCTAATACACCATCTTGATCCTTATCATATTTATGTATTTGTTCACCATTTTCATCAAACGGATTATCAACCTTTAAATCATCTTGTATTGTTAAGAAATTTATAACATCAAACCTAAATCCATCAACTCCAAAGTTTAGCCAGTACTTCAATACATCTTTCATAGCTTCATAAATCTTTGGATTTGACCAATTCAAGTCTACTTGCTCTTTTGCAAATGCATGATAATAATACTCTTTTGTATTTTCATCATATTCCCATGCTTCTCCACCAAAAAAAGATTCCCAATTATTTGGAATACACTTTCTCCAAATATAAAAATCTCTCTTCTTACTATCTATCGATGATTTTGACTCTTTAAACCAGGGGTGTTCATTAGACGTGTGATTAAGAACTATGTCTATTATGACTTTTATATCTAAGTTATGAGCCCTGTTTAAAAATTCCTTAAAATCTTCTAAGGTTCCATAATCTTTATCTACATTATAATAATCCGATATATCATACCCATTATCTACTTTAGGAGATGGATAAAATGGTGTCAGCCAAATCCCCTTTATTCCTAAATCTTTTAAATAATCTAGTTTTGATGTTATTCCTTTGAAATCCCCTATACCATCACCATTTCCATCCTTAAAACTAGGCATATATATCTCATAAAATACAGATTTTCTCCACCATTTATTTTGCATATATTCTCCTTCCAAATTTCATTTTAACAGCTAGCTCGTTCTATCACATCGACACCCATAACTAAATTTTCGGTCATCTCTTTTTTATTGTTTAATCTCCAAAGTAATCGTTTAACAGCTTTTATTCCCATAAGTTCTTTATTTACTCTTACTGTAGTTAATTTTGGAACTAATAGTGAATTCATAGCTATATCATCAAATCCGACTACTGCGATATCTTTTGGAACGTTATATCCTAAATCTGTCAATGAAGTAATTAACATAATAGCTGCATTATCATTAGAGCATACAAATGCATCTGGTAATGCACTTACATTTTTTATAATTTCTTGAATTTTTTTATGTTCTCCATTTAATATATACTCTTCTATATCGCTTAAAATTGAATATTTATGTATAGTTTCTTTTACATTACTTTCTGTAGGTGCAAATTTTTTAATAACCTCTTTATATCCAAAATATCTTTCCTTAACACTCAAAGAGTATTCTAAGTCTCCAAAAAATCCTATTTTTTCATATCCTTTATCAAAAAGTAATTTCGTTATTTTAAAACTACCCATTTTATTATCAGTCAGTATGCTATCAGTATTATAAAGCAATGATGTATGGTCAACTAATACTACTGGAATATTGTATTGTTTTAGTTTGAATAAGTAATCATCATCTATAGTTCCTATTACTACTACCCCACAGACCTTCTTTGTTTCTACACAACTAGGAATATTTTTTGAATCATCTTTTATACAGGTTATAATATCATAGTTGTTTTTACTAGCTTCATCACTTATTCCTTTCATTACTTTAGAATAAAACGTATTATCTTCAAAGTAAATTTTTTTAATAATCACGCATATATTTTTTTGTGCATATGATTTTACAAATTTAGGAGATTTCTCTAAATATCCTAGTTCTTCCGCTACATTTAATACCATTTTTCTGGTCTCTTCACTCACACCCACCTTGTTGTTTAAAGCTAAAGATACTGCATTTATAGATATATCTAGTTTATTTGATATATCCTTCATTGTTACTCTTCTCATAAATTAACGCTCCAAATTCTATATAATTTAAGACACTGGTCAACAAATTAACCAACAACCTTAGATTTCATTAAACCTCTAACATTGCAAATATTTCTTCAATCCTTATATCCGCTCTACAAACCTTATCATCTGATGCACCATAATATATCTTTACAATTCCATCTTCAAATACACATCCACATGTAAATACTACGTTTGCAAAGAATCCTTCTCTTTCATAATCTGCATCAGGCTCTAATATAGGCTTATTTGTCTTCGCTAATATTTTACATGGTTCATTTTTATCAAGTAGAAATGCTCCTAAGCAATATCTATTATTCTTATCTGTCGCATGGTAAATTTTAACCCATCCTTTTTCTGTTAAAAATGGCACTGCTCCACCACCAACTCTTCCATTTTCCCAAGAGTCTTCATTTGTTACACCATAAAAGTATCTTTGCTTACCCCAGTGCATTAAATCTGGAGATTCTGCTATCCACATGTCAGGACCACCTATTGCACAAGGCACAGGTCTATTGTATGCTATATATTTTCCATTTATTTTTTCAGGGAAAATAGTTACATCTTTATTTTCAGGTGCAAATATTATACCATGTCTTTCATAACTAATAAAATCTTTAGTAGATACTAATGACGTTGCTGCTCCATTTCTTGTTACTGATGTATAGTTTATGTAGTAAATTCCATCTATTTCAGTTATTCTTGGATCTTCAATTCCCCACTCTTCTTCTGACGCTATTGGTTTTATAAATGGCTCATCATCTATTATAAAGTTTTCTCCATCTTTTGACCTTGCTACTCTAATGTGTGATAATGATGTTAAGTACGCTATTTTTTTAGCTCCTCTATTATCTATTGTCCATAAAGAACGTGAATCTGAATAGTCATATTGTGTATCTACATCTTTATTAAAAGATATTACTTCTATAACATCTTCTCCATCCTTATTAACTACTATAGGAATTTTTACTTCCTTATCTGAATCAACTTTAACTGATTCTGCTATTCTACAAAGTAATATATACTCATTGTTGTATTTACAAACCCCACAATTAAACACACCATCCACTTTAAAATCTTCCCTACTTGGTCTTACATCACTTGGTTTTATTAATGGATTATTTTTACTTCTTATTACATTTATATTATTCATTACTTTTCCCCCTACTATTTAAGCATAAAGTTTATTCCTTCTTTAAAGTGTTTAGAGAAACACAAAAACATAATTATTATCGGTAATGTTAATATTACTGAAGCTGCATACATTGTACCTGGTAAATTTCCCATTGGTTTAAATTGAGTAGATATTAAAACATTTAATGTTTGCATATCTACCTTTGGTGAAATTAACATATCCCACATAAGTTCTCCCCATCTACTCATAAATGTAGATAAGAATACTATTGTTGTAACTGATTTTGTTACAGGAAATGCAATGCTACCTAGTATTCTTAATTCTGAAGCACCGTCTATTCTAGCTGCTTCAAATACATCATTTGGCAAAGATTTAAAATAATTTATGTACATGAATATTCCCCAAATAGATACTGATAAAGGTATTATCATTCCTATATAAGTATTTGTTAATGGTTTTGTTAGCATGTATCTTGGCACTAATAGTATTATTACTGGGAAGAACATTTGAAATAAAAGTGTGTTCATTATAAATTTTTCACCTTTAAATCTTTTCATTTTAGATATAGAATATCCAACAAGTAATCCTACTACTACTGACATTATTGCCGTAGGCAAAGAGACTATAAATGAATTAACTAATGCTTTTATCCACATACTTACAGTTGCTCCACCAGCTCCACCTAGCAAGTATTTATAACTACTTAAATCAAAACTAGTTGGTATTATAACTTTATCAACTTGATTCCATGAAGCAAATGATTGAATTATCATATAGTAATATGGGAATAAAGACATCGCTAATATTATCAAGGTTGCTATTATAACTAAAATCTTAGTTACTTTCTTTTTATTACTCATATTTTTAACCTCCCCTTATTTTTATGCTCCATACTTAGCATTAATTTTATCCATAACTACATTTAATATCTTAATAGTTATAAATATATGAACCGCATTGGCTATTGCTATAGCAGCACCATATCCTGATTGGAAATTAGTGAATGATGTATTGTATATTTCTAGTTGCCAAGTTGTAGTTGCTAAGTTAGGGCCACCTCCAGTTAATAAATATGGCTCAGTAAATATCCCAAACGCTAAACCTGATGCTAAAACTAAAACTGTTGTTAAAGTAGGTAGTATCATTGGTAATATTACACATGTAAACTTTTTAAATCCATAAACTCCATCTATTTTACATGCATCATATACATCGTCTGGTATAGATTCTAATGCTGACAATATAAATAGTGCATAATAACCCGACATTTTCCAAACAATTATTCCTATAATTATGGCAAAAGCCCATCCAGAATCTCTAAACCAATCGATATTAATTCCATTATCCCTCAAAAATATACTTAAAGCGGAATTGTAACTAAAGAAATATCTTACCACTACTGATACTGCTACCCCTGAAGTTAAATACGGTATAAAAAATAATACTGCTGTAAAACCCTTTATCTTATCTGGTAAGTTATAAACTAATAATGCAATAATCATTGCAACAATAAATGATAATACAACAATTGGTACTAAATATTTAAATGAATTAAAAAAAACTGCCTTTATTTTTGAATCACTAAACAATCTAATAAAATTATCTATTCCTACAAAGTTTTTATTGATAGACATTAAATTCCAATCTGTAGCTGATAACCAAATAGCCCATCCTAGTGGGATTAAGAAATATATTAAAGAGTAAACCAAGTAAGGTATATTGAAAAGCCACCCCAAAACTCCACCTTTATTACTTAAACCTTGTATTTTTTCTTTCATCCATCATCCCTCCTTTATGATAAAGCGAAAATAAACTATTTTATTTTCGCTTTACCTTTTTGACTTTACTCTAATCCACCAGCTTGCTTCATAGCATCAAATGCTTTATCAACATATTTAGTTGCATCAGTAGGTTTTAAACTAGTTGACCCTAATGTGATTTCAATATATTCTGCTAAAGGTCCACCTAAGGCTTCTTGAATCTCAGCCATTTTTCCATGTGGCATACATGGAACTGCATTTGGTACTTCTTGTGCTAATACTTTTAATTCAACATTTTCATCTAAGTAAGTTTTGAATGTATCATTTTCTACTAAATCTCCTCTAACAGGTAACATCGTTGTTGCTTGAACCCACTCTAAATCAGTTTTTGAAGAATTTTCTTCACTGTATAACCACTTAACAAATTCCACTGCACCTTGATGTATTTCATCTGTAATATTTGCATCTTTGTATAAGACTAAGCCTTTTGAATCAGCGAAATTGTATGCTGTGTCACCTTCATTTTTCACTATCATTGGACCAAATACATAATCCTCACCATATATCTTACCGCCTTCTCTAAGAGCATTTATTTCCCATGGTGCTGCTATAGAACACAATGCTTGAGGTTTTTCTTCTGCCCATAAATTAGGTATTTCTTGAGTTAATAAAGTATCTCCCATTGTTCCAAAGAATTCGAATACTTCTTTTGTTACTTCTTTGTCTAGAACTAATTTATTACCTTCAACCCATGGTTTTCCTCCACTAAATGATAAGTAAATGTTTTGGAAATCATTCCATCTATCCCACCAGAAATCTGGTCTTATAAGTTGATTTCTATACATAACACTACTTACACCAACTTCTTTCATCTTGTCTTTATTTGCTCTAAATGTTGTTATTAATTCCTCAAATTCTGCTTTTGTTGTTGGAGGATTGTCATATCCTAATGCTTTTAATCCTTTTGAATTCCATTGTAATACCATTGGGTTAACATATTGAGGAATAACATATTGTTTTCCTTCTATTTGCCAACCTTCTATAACATCTTCGATATCTTTATTTTTTACTACATCTTTAAACCATTCTTCTTCATCTAAATTGTATATCGCATCAGAATCTGCTAATGTTGCTGCAAAACCTCTATTTACATTTTCTGATATTGCTGGAACAGTATCTGTTGCTAGAGCATTTTGTATTCCCGCTTCTGAGGATGGTGTCTCAGGCATTTGTTGTACTTCTACCTTTACAACCTTATCATTAATTCTTAATTCTTTACTATTAAATTCTTTTGCCTTACCTTCCCAAAAATCATATTGAACCTTTTGTGGAGATGACCAAAAACTTACTGTAATCTCATCTGATGAACTTGCATCATTTTTAGTGCAACCACTCAATGTTCCAATCATAATACTTGATAACGCTAATAAAGCAATTCCCTTTTTTACTTTTTTCATCATATAATCCTCCCTATTATAAATACCTACCTAGTGATATCTCACTTTAAAATCACTTTAATTTAAACTTTAAAACAGTACTTCTTGCAAACCTTTTCATATTTATTTTAAATCTAATTCACTTTAATTTCCATTTATTTTTACTTTAATTTTTATTTATTTTACACTTTAATTTAAACTTTATAAAATATTTTAAATTTTATATAACTGATTAAACATAAATGATTATATTTTAGATTATTTTGTAATTTGTATATATAGTAACAATAAGTAAGCTATAGGCGTTTAACTAAAGGCTCATATAATAATGTAAATATAAAAGGGGCTGCCACACTAGAAAATAGTGATACGTCCTTTTTTGTACAAAAAAATAAGAAGCTATCGCATGAGCAAATTAAATTTGTTCTGAGATAGCTCCTTTAGAAATCCAATATATTATTTTAAATTCTTTTTTATTCCTTTATTTAATATACTCTCATAATCAATAAAATCATAAATATCTTCCTTAAAGGCATCTGAGAACTTATGTAATTCTTCTAATGTTAAATCTTCTATTGCCTTTTTATTGTCTTCACAATATATAACAATACTTCCCACTATACCGTGTGCATCTCTAAAGGCAACATTATTTTTAACTAAATAATCAGCAACTTCTGTTGCATTTAAAAAACCATTTTTTACTGCTTGTTTCATTTTATCCTCATTTACCTTTAATGTAGCTATCATTCTATCCATTATTTGTATGCACATTTCAAGAGTATGTACACTATCAAAGAAACCTTCTTTATCTTCTTGCATGTCCTTATTATATGCTAATGGTATTCCTTTCATTACTGTAAAAAGACCAAATAAGTTTCCATATACTCTGCCAGTCTTACCTCTTATAAGTTCTGCACCATCAGGATTTTTCTTCTGAGGCATTATACTACTTCCAGTTGTATATAAATCATCTATCTCAACAAATCCAAATTCTTGGGAACTCCAAAGTATCAACTCTTCACTTAATCTACTTAAGTGCATCATTATAATTGAAAAGTCACTCATTAACTCTAATAAATAATCTCTATCACTTACTCCATCCATAAAGTTATCTACTACTTTTTTAAATCCTAATTGTTCACAAGTTATATTTCTATCTATATCATGCGTAGTTCCTGCTAAAGCCCCACAACCTAAAGGTGATTCATCCAATATTTCTATAGCATTTTTTATTCTTTTCTCATCTCTATCAAACATACTGTAATATGCCATTAAGTGATGCTTAAATGTCACTACTTGTGCTCTTTGAAGATGAGTATAACCTGGCATCATCACCGGGTTTTTGTCAGCAACATCTTTTATAGTAGCTTTAAACTCAGATATTAAATCCACCAAATCATTTGCCTTTTCTTTGGCATACAGTCTCATATCAACTGCAACTTGGTCATTTCTACTACGTGCTGTATGAAGCTTCTTGCCAACATCTCCAATTCTTTGAATTAAATTTATCTCAGTAAAACTATGTATATCTTCATACTCTCCATCCAATGCCAACTTTCCATTTTTTACATCTTCAAGTATCCCTTTTAATCCTTCAGTTATAGCCTTTCCTTCTTCCTCTGTTAAAAGACCACATTTTACCTGCATATGAACATGTGCTATACTTCCTTCAATATCTTTTTTGTACAGTACACAGTCATAACCAAAAGATTTATTAAATTCTTCCATAAGTTGATTTTCCGCTTTTCTAAAGCGTCCGCCCCATAATTTCATACCTTTCACCTCATACTTTAAATTTTTGTATTTTAATTATAATATTTATACTTTAACTAAAAAATCTCCTGGTCAAAAAGACCAAGAGACGAAATATTCCGTGTTATCATTAGGCTCACACCATTCCTAACTCGCTGAGATTTTCTTTATATCTACTCTCTTCTTCACTGAATCTAAGTTTTTATGTTTTATCTATTTGTATTATAATTACTATAGACAAAATAGTCAACCTATTTTTTCCTGTATATACCGTTCTTAAGAACTAAGGGATTCTTTTAACTCTAAGAATTTATAAATTGCCTTTGCAACTCCACTATCTTGATTGGTAGCTGTAACATAATCAGCTTCTTGTTTAATTAATTCTTCTGCATTTCCCATAGCTACTCCAAGACCAGCAAACTTTATCATTTCTATATCGTTATAATTATCTCCAAATGCAATTATATCTTCTCTATCTATGTTCAGTTTTTCAGCTAAAATTTTAACTGCATTACCTTTATCAACACCTTCATTCATAACTTCAATATTATTTGGCCATGAAGAAGTTATCTTTATTCCTTGAACTTTTCTTAATTCTTTTCTTATTTCATCCAAAGTAGATGGGTTTTTTTCTTCTATAATTACAAATTTTAGTATATCTTTTTTAAAGATTTCTTCTCTCAAATCATCTTTTACAATTACTTCTGTCTCAGAGCCTAAAAATACACTTAATCTCTCTTCAATTCCTTCTATTTTTTTTGAAAGCATAGAATCTATACTATTACATTGATAGTAAATATCGTATTTATCTAATACATCTAAGATATTTAAACATGTTGTTGTATCAATCTTATTTGAATATATTATATTTCCATTTTGCTCTCTTATTAATGAACCATTACAAGCTATTATTGGCATGTCTTCTTTAAGAAAATCTACATTGAATTTAGCTGAATCGAAGGCTCTTCCTGTTGCTAAAGTTACATTAACACCACTTTTTATAACTTTTTGTAGTGCAGTTTTATTTTCATCTGTAACTTTATGATTATTGCCTAATAAAGTTCCATCCATATCTGTTACAATTAATTTATATCCCATAATCCAACTCCATAACTTTTTATTGTATATTTATATTTCCTTAATATAATCTAAAGAATTACCCTTATTAGATTATATCATAACTTTATACTTAAACCATTTCAATTTACAAAATTAATAACATTCGTTTAACTTATTTTAAAAGCAAAATAAATCGTTTCTTGTAGTATTTTTCTGAATATTTTCAATTTATAGTCTTATAATGCTAGAAATTTTACAATATATGATATATAATCATATTAAATAAAGTGAGCTATTATAATATTTATATTCATTTTTTACTATTATATATTTTCATAATATTTTAAATCTAGCGACTTTTATAACATTTATTATTGACTAAATAGGGAGTGATGAAGTATGAAATTAAAAATTAACAAAGCCATTGAAATGCAGTTGAAAAAAAGTTATGCAATAGAATCCGGACATTCAGAAGATGTATTTGAGATAGACTGTGGAGAAGGTATAAATACAGTGTCTTACTCAAAAAAAGCTGTAGAAGCTTTTAATGCTTTAAAATTTGATATGATAAGAGGATATCCTCATTCAATTACTTTAAAAGACAATATAGTTGATTATTGGAAAGATTTCATAACATTAGATACGGATAGAATTTGTTTGGCAGATGGTTCTATACATGTTATTTACCTTTTAAATAGACTGTTTATTGAAAAAGGAGACAAGGTTTTAGGATATTCACCACAATTCTCAGAATATGAAACAGACATAAAGATGCACGGTGCTACTTATGATTATGTTCTTTTAAAGAAAGAAGATAATTTTAAATTTAATGAAAAAGAATTCATTGAAAAAATAAATCCAGAATATAAAGTAATTTACATTGATAATCCAAACAATCCTACAGGACAAATTATACCTTTATCATCAATTGAAAATATAGTAAAGGAAGCAGATAAATATGATATAGCAGTTATAGTAGATGAAGCTTATGGTGAATACATGCCAAAAGAAAATTCAGCTGTCAAGCTTCTAAATAATTATGATAATGTAATTGTTTTAAAAACATTTTCAAAAGGTTTTGGTTTAGCAGGACTAAGAGCAGGATATGCAGTTCTTCCAGAACAACTTGTTAGTCCTATTAAAAAGATTTCTACTCCTTATGAAGTGTCTGAAATATCTCGTAGTATTGCATCCAATTTATTGGATGATGTTCAATTTATAGAAGAATTAAAGGAAAAAACAAAAGATATAAAAAATCAATTATTAATTCCATGGAAAAACCTTAATATAGCTAAAACTAGTGATACTGTATCAATAATGACAGTTGAACATAAGAACAAGGAAATAGATTTACAACAAGAATTTGCAAAATTAAAAATAAGAGTTATATCTGGAAGTGATTTCACTGGACTTGATAAAAATTTCATAAGATTTAGAATGCCTGAAGAAAAAGAACTACCTGAAGTTATAAAAGCATTCCAAATAATTGATAATATAGAGTAAATTAGATTATCTATAAGGGACATATTATTAAAACTAATATGTCCCTTTAATTTTTTAATTATTTTATTTCACTTCTATTTATTAATTTGTTAAGTTCCATTAATATTGATGAAATCAACGCTAGACCTAAACAAATTCCCAATTGGTATAATCCAAATGTTGTTGGTATAGAGAATATTCCTCTTAATACTGGTATTAGTGTTAAAGAGTAAAGTCCAAGACAGACTAGAACTGCTCCTATAACGTATTTATTACTGAAAAAGCCTAATTTTATTACTGTTTGATTATTAGAACGTGCAGGCAATGTTTGCATTATTCTAGCTAATATCAATGTTGAAAATGCCATTGCTACTCCAAGTTCTGGAGATACTTGTAAACCTACATACTGTGCAATTATTGTAACTATACCTATTATACAACCTCTTATAACAACTGCCTTCATTGTTCCTCCTGCTAATATACTTTCATCTGGATGTCTAGGAGGTTTATTCATTATATTTTTTTCTGACTTTTCAAACCCTAGTGCAATTGCTGGTAAAGAGTCATTTACTAAGTTTATAAATAAAAGTTGTAAAGCTGTAAATGGATTTGACCAACCTGCAAATACTGCAAATAATATGGCCACTATAGCTCCTAAGTTTCCTGCAAATAGATACGTAATTGATTTTATTATATTACTGTATACTGTTCTACCAACTTCAACAGCCTTTACTATACTTGCAAAGTTATCATCAACCAATACCATAGAAGAAGCATCTTTTGCTACATCAGTACCACTTCCCATACCGATTCCTATGTCTGCTTGTTTCAAGGCAGGTGCATCATTAACGCCATCACCAGTCATTGCCGTTATATTATTTTTATGTTGCCATGCCTTTACTATACGAATTTTATTTTCTGGTGAGACTCTGGCATATACACTTATATTTTCTAATTTTTCATATAGTTCCTCTTCACTCAAAGCATCAAGCTCTTTTCCAGTAAGAGCTAAGTCTCCATCTTCCATTATACCAATATCTTTTGCAATTGCTGCTGCTGTTGTTTTGTGGTCACCAGTTATCATAACAGTTTTTATACCAGCACTCTTTGCCTCTTTTACAGCATCCATTACTTCTTCTCTTGGTGGGTCTATCATTGCCATTATTCCAACCAATATCATATCATGTTCATCATCAATTGAAGGTATAAAATCTTCTTCTGGGACATCTTTTATTGCAAAAGCTAATACTCTAAGTGCTCTGTTTGAAAACTCTTCATTTTTATGTTTATATTCTTCTATTATCTCATCTGTTATATCTACTTTTGAACCATTTTTCAAAGCATATTTACATCTGCTAAATACAATATCTGGAGCACCTTTTGTAAACATTATATAATCTCCATATATACTATTTACAGTAGACATAAGCTTTCTATCTGAGTCAAATGGTATTTCATTTATTCTGATATACTTACTTCTTAATTTATCATAATCTAAATCATTTTTACTTGAATAATTTATTAAAGCTACTTCTGTCGGGTCACCAACTTCTTTGCCGTCACTAGTTATATGAGAATCATTACACAGCGTAGAAACCATAGTCAATAATTTAGCATGATAAGAATAGTTTACCTTTTCTTTATTTAACTCATCATTATTAGTTCCATACATATAATAATCAACAACTGTCATTTTATTTTGTGTAAGAGTACCTGTTTTATCAGTACATATCACACTTGTTGAGCCTAAAGTTTCTACTGCTGGTAATTTTCTTATTATAGCTTGTTTTTTTGCCATACTATTTGTTCCAACAGCCAATACTATAGTAACTATTGATGATAAAGCTTCTGGTATAGCTGCCACTGCTACTGCTACAGAGAACATGAATGAATCTAAAATAATTTGTGTCATTTCTCCATTTCCAGCTATAAAATAATTTCTTGCTACTTGAATTATAAATATTAAAATAGCAAGTACTACAATACCTACACCAAGCTTTTTACTAAAATCCTCTATCTTTTGTTGTAACGGTGTAAGTTTATTTTCAGCACTTTCTAAAAGTCCAGCTATTTTACCCATTTCAGTATTCATACCTGTTCCAGTTACTACAAAAGAACCTCTACCATAAACAACTACAGCGCCACTAAATACCATATTTTTCTGGTCGCCTAAACTTACATCTTCACTTATTTTTTCTGTATGCTTTAAAACTGGTTCTGATTCTCCAGTCAACATACCTTCTACAACCTTGAGAGATTGTGCTTCTATAAGTCTTCCATCTGCTGGTATGTAATCGCCAGCTTCTAAGAATACAATATCTCCAACTACTAAATTTTTTGCTGGAATTGTCATTTTTTTATTGTCTCTTATTACCTTTGCGTTTGGTGCAGATAAATTTTTCAAACTTTCTAATGAACTTTCTGCTTTTTTTGTTTGTACAACACCTAGAACAGAGTTTATAATAATAACTGCAAAAATTATTATAGACTCCACGGTTTCACCTAAAAATATTTGTACTAAGGCAGCTATCAATAGAATTATTACTAATGGGTCTTTAAAACTTTCTAAGAAAAGCTTATAAGTAGGAATTTTATCTGCTTCTTTTAATTCATTAGCTCCATTTTTTTCTAACAGCTCTTCTGCTCTTTCTTTACTCAAACCAGATAAGCTTGAGTCTAAATTTTTAATTACTTCTTTATAAGTACTTTTGTAAGACATTTGTTGCCCTCCTCTTTAATAAATTTATTTTATGTTTGGGGACTCTTATGTATACTTGAAATTTAAATTTTTTTAAATAAAAATTCCTTGAATAAAAAAAGACCCCAAAACAAACATACCTAATGCTTATTTTGAAGGTCTTGCTATCAAGGAATTCCTCGCTAATTAACCGAGTATTTCTACTGTCTTGACGATTAATTACCACTTTCGTGTAAGCTACTCCCCTTCGAGTAGTTATCTTAAATTGTATTTACATTATATCACTTTACACAATTAATAGTCTAGTTTATTTTTTATTTTAACCTAATTTTAACAAACCATCTCTTAATTTATATGTAAGTATTCTTCTAAAGTCAAGTTATTCATTGCAAAGTTTTTGCTATGTTCAGTTCCAACATATCTATAGTGCCAAGATTCATACATATATCCTGTTATATGCTCTTTACCTTCTGGATATCTAAGTATAAAACCATATTTATATGCATTTTCATACAACCACTTAGCTTCTTTTGTATTGTTGAACTTTTTATTTGCCCAACAGGACTGGTCATCTCCTCCAATATCAAAAGCAAGTCCAGTTTGATGCTCACTCTCTCCAGGTTTAGCTGAAAATCTATTTGCTTCTTTTTCTCCATGTTCTTTTACATATGATTTAAATAATTTATTTTGATATTCATAACTTCTATATGTACTAAAAGCTTTTAAATTTAATCCTGATTTTTGAGCATTTTTATTCATTCTATAAAAAGCATCTTTCGCTTCACTATTTTCCTGAGGAGAATAGTTTTCAGGTAAACTGTATTTTTTATTTGCTACTATAATATTATTTATTGATAATACATTTACGCCTCTTCTGTATTTACTTAATTCATATGCCATAATTTTCATTCCTTCACTAGAACTATCAATAAACATTTTTACAAAAACTATAAATAGAGCAAAAATTATGGCTACACAAATTTTCTTTTTCATATACTACACCTCCATAATTGGAATTTTATACAGAAAAATTCTAAGACACTTTTTCTCACATTATAATCATACCACTAATTTATTGCAATTTCTTTAAACAATTCTTAAGAAACTCTTAAGTTTCTTCTTTATACGATTAAAAATAACAACAAATTTTTCAAAAATTTCATATTATAGTGCATATATTGATTTTTTTTCCAAATGATGTATAATATATCTATAGAAACTTATAGGTACTATATAGTACTTAATGTTTTTGTATGAAAGGAGATAATAAAGTGACAGACAAACAAAGACTTATTATAACTATTGCACAAAGAATTTTTGACCAAAAAGGTTTTCAAAATACTTCAATACTAGATATTGTAAAAGAGTGTAAAATGTCTAAAGCTACTTTTTATAAGCATTTTGAAACTAAGGAAAGTTTTATCTGCGAAATAATCAATTATTATGATGAAAAGTTTTTAGAAATTATACATTCTATCAATGAAAATAATGACATTCCATCATCTGAGAAGTTAAATAGAAAGATAATCGCTGTATGGGAAAATATTTTTTCTAGAACTACCATAAATACCTATATAAGAGAAAATTTTTCTGAAGTGCAACGTAAGGCTACAAGTAAACTGCAAAAAAAATCCCGAGCTAACTTATTGAATGAATACAAGCTCAGCTTATTCGATAACTATGGGGATAAAATAGAAAACATCATATTTGATTTAGTTTTCTTATTAGATGCTCTAATTCACCAGTTTATATACATTATTCATGTACAAAAAAGAGAAATAAATGTATACTTTATTGCTAAATTTACTATACAAATTCTAGATTTAGTTGTAGAAAATATGGATAATCTAAACCCTTTAATTAAAAAATCAATGTTTTTACATGAACAAGAAGATGAAGCTTACTTTTCCATTCATAATAAATCGCTATTTTTTAAAACGATACAAGATATAGAAGAGCTAATCAAGACGGACACTTATCTCCTTGAAAACCCTAAGTTACTACAAGCAACAAAAAAATTATATATCGAGGGCAAAAATCAGCAATATGATTCTTTAATTATGGATGCAATGATTACATACTTAGAAAAAGAAGACATTTTGAGACCAAAGGTACTTTTATTGAACAGCATTAAAAATCAATTAAAAAAGGAGACGTTATAAATTATGGAAACCCAAAGTAACAATAAAAAAGGAAATTTAATAATAGCAATCGTAATGACTGGTGCTTTTATAAGTTCTCTTAGTCAAACACTATTATCAACAGCATTACCTAATATAATGTCAGATTTTAAAATTACTGCTGATGTCGGTCAGTGGTTAACAACAATTTATCTACTTATTGCAGGTATTATTGTACCCACAACAGCTTATTTAATAAATAGATTTAGTACTAGAAAATTATTCATTACATCAATGACTATATTTTCTCTAGGATGTGTCATTGCACTTTTTTCTAATAGCTTTTCAACTATGCTAGTTGCTCGTGTATTACAAGCAGTAGGTTCTGGTTCTTTAATGCCACTGTTACAGGTCATTATACTCTATTTATGCCCTGTAGAAAAACGTGGTTCAGCTATGAGTTTAGTCGGTATTACAGTAGGATTTGCTCCAGCTATAGGACCAACTTTATCTGGATGGTTGGTAGATTCATTTGGTTGGCATAGTTTATTTTTACTTCTTTCACCTATTGCTATATTAGATGTTATACTTTCATTTATTCTACTAAAAAATGTTGGAGAAGCTCAAAAACTAAAATTAGATATACCTTCAATAATACTATCTTCTCTAGGTTTTGGTGGTTTGTTGATTGGATTTACTAATCAAGGTAATTATGGATGGACTAATATTGCCACATATTTACCAATAATTATAGGAATTATATCATTAATTTTATTTACATTACGTCAATTAAAATCTAAAGAACCATTTTTAGAACTGAGGGTTTTTAAAAACAAACCATTCCTAATTTCTACAGTATTAATTATGATTGTATATGCTTCAATGATGTCTGCTACATTAATGATTCCTCTATACGTTCAATCTGTAAGGGGATTTTCTGCATTATCTTCAGGTTCATTAATGTTACCTGGTGCTATATTGATGGTTGCATTAAATCCAGTTGCAGGTCGTCACTTAGATAAATACGGACCTCAAGCTTTATCAATATTAGGAACTGGCTGTTTATTTTTAGGAACTTTATCTTTTGCTTTTTTAGGTCAAGATACATCTTTAATTCATGTATCACTGATGTATTGTATACGTATGATTGGTATTTCACTAGTTCTAATGCCATTAACTACATGGGGACTTAAAACCCTAGACAGAGAGCTTATTTCTCATGCTACAGCAATCAATAGTACACTCAGACAAATATCCGGCGCTATAGGTTCTGCTGTACTTATTACTATAATGACTGCTGCCACTAAAAAAGCTCATATGAGTTCAGCTATTCTGTCTAACATACACGGAATGGATGTTGCATTTTCAACAGCTGCTACACTTGCATTTATTGGTTTAATTATCTCTATATGTTTTATAAAAGAACATCAAATGGTTAGAAACTAATATAAAAAAGGAGTTGTCATACGAACAATCTAAGTTTGCTCTGTGATAACTCCTTTTCACTTATTTTAACCAGTACATTTTTAATTATTCTATATTTTTCCTATATAGCACCTATATTAAACACTCATTTATCTTTACCATTCCAATCAATAGATATATTGTCATATGTTTGTGAATATATTTTGATAAAAGACTCGCAAAACATACCCAAATATTAAGTAAAAACCTTCTCTTCTACCCTTCTACCTTAGTTCTGGCCAATATTCCTTATTAACTTCTATCATTTCATCCAAAATTTCTTTAGCGACATTCATACTTGGAACAGTTTTATTTAATGTGAATGCTTGTAAAGCTTTTTCATAACTATTTTCAATATAAGCTTCTACTATCAATTTTTCACTGTTGAGTTGTTGCATCATTAATCCTTGTTGGAATAGAGGTATTGGACCTCGAGCAATAACTTCTGGACCATCTTTACCAATGTATGCTGGAATTTCTACCATTGCATCATATGGCATGTTTGGGATAGCTCCACGATTTTCAGTTATAACTAAAAAACGACTACGTGTATCATTTTTAATTGAAACTGCCAAATCACTAATCCAATCTCCATGTGAGCCTGCATAAAATGCTTTTTCAGAAATTTCTCCAGTTTCTAAGTAATGTCTCACACCTTCAAATAAATCTTTTTCACGGCTCTCCATAACTTCATTTGCACGAGTACGATTTATATTTGAATGTTCCACTGTTTCTTTACTTAAAAGATAGTATGTTAAATAAGTGTTTGGCAAATATTTTGGGAAACTTTCTAACATTGTATAAACAGATTCCCAAACATGTATCCAGCTACTTACAGCATGGCGATTTCCTGTACTACGACTTTTATTTAAGTTTTCTATATAAGATTTTGGTAGTAATATTTTATTTTCTTTTATGTATTCCTTAATCTCTTCCATTAAGTCTCTATGTTTATAATCTATTGAAGTAAACCATCCAAAATGATTTAGACCAAAATAATCATAGCGTATATTATGAACGTCATTGATATTTAATGACCCAGCTATCATATCTATAATAGCTATTGGCATATCACAGATATTTATAATCCTTGCCTTTGGTCTTAACTTACGACAAGCTTCAGAAACGATTGCAGCAGGATTAGAGTAATTTAATATCCAGTAATCTTTTTTAGCATATTTTTCTACATCGTCAATAACCTTTATCATTGGTTGTATTGTACGAAGTCCGTATGCCATCCCCCCACAACCACAAGTTTCTTGACCTACACAACCATATTTCAATGGAATTTTTTCATCCTGCTCACGCATTTCGTATTTACCAACACGCATTTGTGCAAATATAAATGTAGCATCTGTATAAGCTTCTTTTTCACAATTAGTTACAGTTAGTTTAATATCTGTTTTAACATCTTCTTTTAATATCCAGTCGACAACTACAGCTACTTTATCTTGACGTTCTTTATCAATATCAAATAAGCGAATTTCATCAAGCTCTAACTCTTTTTCTCTTAATGCAATCGACTTAACAATACCTGGAGTAAATGTACTTCCTCCACCAACAATAGTAATAATCATAATAATTATTCCTCCTCTATAAACTCTATATAAATTATATATATCTTTAATAAGCTTCTAAAAAATCTTCTACTGCACGTCTTACTTCATGCACATGAAGCCCAAAAATTATTTGTATATCTTTTCCTTTCCTTACAATTCCACTGTTTGGTGTTAAGTTAATTATATCTTCATTAATCTTACTTTCATCTTTTACATTAACACGTAATCTAGTGATACAATTTTCTACTGTATTAACATTTTCTTTTCCACCTAACCCATCAATTATATTTTCTATATCTGTATCTAAATTAAGTGGTTTTGATTGTTCTTTGTCTGTAGCTGTACTCTCATCTTCACGACCTGGTGTTTTGTAATTAAATTTCTTAATTAAGAAACTAAATACTACAAAGTATACAATAATTTGTACAAGCCCTAATATCATCATTACTGGCCAGTGTGTTTTTTCTATACCTACTGTAGTATTCATTATAATTGACACTAATAAGTTACCTCCACATAATGCAGTAACATCAAATATTTTTAATAAAGCTATAAAAAGCCCAGCTATAACTGCATGTACAAAGAATAAAAGTGGTGCACAGAATACAAACATAAAATCTAATGGTTCTGTTACAGAGGCTAATACTGCTGTAATTATTAGTGGAATAATCGTTGCCTTGACCTTCTTTTTATTTTGCTTATATGCAGTATAAATAAATGCAGCTCCTATACCTATATAGCCAAACATCTTTGTAAATCCAGTTGCCATGTAGTATATACTATCTGAAAAGCGTTCAACTGGTAAATTCATTTCTGTCATAACTATAGCATAAGCTCCTGAAACTGTATCTGCACCAACTTTAAGTACTCCTCCTAAATCAGAGAATTGAAACGGTGTATAGATTAAATGGTGAAGCCCAGTTGGTACTAATATTCTCTCTAAAAAGCCATATAAGAATAAACCAAATGTACCTGTATCTTTGATGACATTTGCAAGAGAGGCTATTCCTTGTTGGGCTAATGGCCATATGAAGTTACTCACAACGCCAATTAAAATAGATACAAAGAACATACATATAAAACTAAAATTTGCTCCAGAGTATATCTGTAAAGCTCCTTTAAATGTTTTGCTACTTGTACGATTAAATACATATCCAGCTATACACCCTAAAATAATTCCACCAAATACACTTGTGTCTACAACTTGAATACCTAAAATAGTAGCTTGTCCAGTCCCTATCAATCCAAGCATTTTGCTTTCTTTCGCTAGTTGACCTAGTGAGGTCAACATAGTATTAGAAGCTGTAAGGTATATTATATAGCTCATAAACCCTATTAATGCTGCTTTGTGCTTCTCTTTTTTTGCTAGTGCGGCTGGAATACCTATAGCAAATATAACAGCAAGATTATTAATAATAGCCATTATACAGTTATAAATTAAGTTTCCAAATATTTGAATTGGTTCCCATTTAAAAAACGGAAGTACTCCTAATAGCATATCGTTTGTAAGTAGTACCCCTACGACCATTAATATCCCTGCACTTGATAAATACATTAATGGTTGAACCATTGCTTTTGCAAATGTTTCCAATCCTCCAAGTAGTTTCTCTTTCAATCTTATACCCCCCTAAAATCATATATATCTCTATTATTAATTCATTTCATTCCTATAATATTTTTGTTAGGTGTAGTAGTAAATAAATTTTTTCAGGTTTATCTAATTTATATCTAAATTCTTTTTCAATATATACATTTAACTTTTCTAAATATTCTTTATTTTTAGGATGATTGTTAATTAAATAATCATACATCTCAAGCATTTTATCATCCTGACAAATTTCATTCTTAAAAATTCTTTGGGCAAGAAATTTAAGATGAGTTCTAAAACGTAATGTACTTAAACTAGATTCATCTAATTCTAATCCATAACATTCTTTAATCAAATCCACACTACCTTTTACAAATTTTAAAGTATCATATGCCAAATTATCATTTGATTGTAAATTAACAAAATGTAAAGCTATGTAACCTGCTTCATCTTCAGGCAAATGGATATGACATACTTTGTATATAATGTCTAAAGCTTTTACTCCCAATTCAAATTCTTTTGAATACATCATCTTTATATCCAAAAGCATTAAATTAGGTAAAAAAACATTGTTTTTCATCCTATCTATTGCAAAACTAATATGTTCTACTAAAGATAATATTCCTTTATTATTAAACTTCCCCTCATTTCCTGGTATAAGACTTATAATTTGTTGCGAAGCATCCATCACTTCTGGACTAACATTTTTTAACAATTCTAAGAATTTCGTCTGCATATGGTCTTGAACATAATAAATCTTTTCTATTTTATCTTCATTAACTTTATCTCCTGGACGTTTATTAAAACCTATACCAAGACCTAGTAAAATAGCATCTTTTCCGTCGTTAGTTACCGTAGATAGTGCATTATTATTAAAGATTTTTACTACTCTCATATTGAATTAATCCCTTCCTATTATTTCATAATTTCAATAACAGTATCTTGCCCAGCAACAACCTCATTCTCTACTATGCAATTTATTTTCGAGAATTCACTATGGTTTAACACAACCATTATTATTGTACAATCAATTCCCTTAGAATTTATTTTTTCTCTTTCAAAACTTATTATTGGATTACCTTTTTTAACAATATCTCCTTGAGACACTTCATTTTTAAATCCTTCACCCTGTAAATTAACTGTATCAATTCCTATATGGACTAATATTTCAACTCCCTCATCTGAAACCATACCAAATGCATGCTTTGACTCTGTAAGCACAGTTACTTTACCATCACAAGGAGCTACAACAACATCACTATTAGGAATAATTGCAATTCCATCTCCCATTAACTTTTTTGAAAACACGGAATCGTTTACTTTCTCAATATTAATGCTATTACCACTCACTACTGCATGTACTTTATAGTCTTTATTTTTCTTGAAAAAATTTAACACAGTATTTCCTCCTTATTAAATAAATTTTTTAACTTTCAATACAAAAAAGGCATGAATCCTAAAGATAAAAATATCCAAGAACTCATGCCTAATTTAATAGTTACACGTTTCAAATTATATATTCATTATAAAACCTTCTCAAAAATATTGCAATATTTATTTTAATTTTATTTTTTAACTCGACAATATTCATCATAGCTTTTTAAGCTTATGATTTATTTTTTATATAAAAAAAGCTGAATCACTAGAAGATAGTGCTTCAGCCTTTTTAAATTAAAAGTATTGTATTCTTATAATACAGCTATTACTTCTATTTCAACTTTAACGTCTTTTGGTAATCTAGCAACTTCTACACAAGCTCTTGCTGGTTTATTTTCTCCAAAATATTCAGCATAAACTTCGTTTATAGCTCCAAATTCATTCATATCTTTTATAAACACTGTAGTCTTAACTACATTTGAAAAATCAGCTCCGCTTTCAGCTAATATAGCTTTAAGATTTTTTAAAGATTGAGCAGTTTGAGCTTGTACATCTCCTTCAACTACTTCCATAGTCTCTGGTACAAGAGGAACTTGTCCAGATACAAATAATAAATTTCCAGCTTTTATAGCTTGAGAATATGGTCCTAAAGCTGCTGGTGCATCATTAGTATGTATTACTTCATGTTTCATTTTAAAATCCTCCTAATTCGTTAATCTAATACATATAAAATGTATCTTCATACACTATTATACTATTTTTCTTATATATTATATACACTTTTCATTATAATTCTATAATTTTAAAACCTTTTTCTTCTATAGCTTTCTTTATTCTAGCTATATGGTCATAATCTATTGTCTCTAATATAAATTCCGCACTTTGTTTTCCTAGAGCTTCCCCTGCTGATAATTTACCTTGATTAGCACTTAAAATGTTTCCACCATTCTCACTTATTATTCTAGTTAATTCAGCAAAGTTTCCTGGTTTATCTTCCATAATTGTACTAAATGAATATCTTCTTCCTTCTTTAGCTAAAGCAACACCTATTATTCTATATAATGTATTTATGTCTATATTACCACCAGATATTATACAAACTACATTTTCATCTTTTGCTGGTACATACTTACCACTTAATATAGCAGCCGTACATACAGCTCCAGCACCTTCTGAAACTATCTTTTGACTTTCCATCATAAATAATATTGATTCTGCAATTTCTGTCTCTTCAACCACTACTATTTCATCAACTAATTCATTTATTATCTCAAAAGTTAAATCTCCTGGAGTTTTAACAGCTATACCATCAGCTATTGTAGTATCATTAAATGCTGTTGTTACTTTTCCATTTTTTATTGACTCTTTCATTGAAGGTATATTTGCAGTTTGAACACCAACTATTTTTACATTAGGATTTAGAGCTTTTGCTGCAACAGCAACACCAGAGATGATACCTCCTCCACCAACTGGACATAATATAGTATCAACTTTATTGTCTAATTGTTCAAAAATCTCAAGAGATATAGTTCCTTGTCCTGCTATAACATACTTATCATTGAATGGATGTAAGAAAGTTGCTCCTGTTTCTTTTTGTATTTCAACAGCTTTTGCATATGCATCATCATAAACCGTACCATTTAAAACTACTTCTGCTCCATAACCTTTAGTTGCACTAACTTTTGCTAAAGGTGCAGTTGCTGGCATTACTATTGTAGATTTTATACCAGTCATTTTTGCCCCTAATGCAACACCTTGAGCATGATTTCCTGCACTTGAAGCTATAACTCCATTTGCCTTTTCTTCATCTGTTAAACTTGCTATTTTGTTGCAAGCTCCTCTTAATTTAAAAGAACCTGTTTTTTGAAGGTTTTCACATTTATAGAACACCTTCGCACCTGTTTTTTCGCTAAGTTTAACACTTTCAAGTAAATCAGTTTTTTTAACTATGTCTTTAATGGTCTCTCTAGCTTTTTTTACATCTGTTAAGGTAACATTTATCATTTTATTCCACTCCCGTAAATCCAATTTTTGTTTATTACTTTCTATATAATTCTATATCTTTTTTTTTGAAAAATCAACATGTAAACGATTTTTATAATTTTTTAATTAATCACAAAAAACCTAAAAATACAACAATTGAATACAATAAATATGTATCTTCAATTAATTTAAATTACATTAAATGATAATATAAAAATATTTTTTACATTTTTATCAAAATAACAATATATACTTTATTATTTTTATTAAAATTTGCATTTTATATTATTTTATTTATTCAAAATCTATTTTTTTAACTTTATTTAACATTATTAAGGTTAACAAAATAATAAAATATACGTCTTACTAAACAACTTCAATATAAAAGAAAGTTTTACTTTATTTTTATTCAAAATTAAAAAACTATACATATATAATAAAATACAATAAAAAACTAAGATGCTAATTAAATTGAAGATTTATTTTATATAGCAATCATTTTTTATTAAAAAGTATTTTTTATTTTAATACATATTTAATAAGGTTAAATACAGCTATTATTTTAATTTCATACTTTACTTTTTCTATAAACCTATTATAATTAAAGTATAATCATTTTGCCAACTTGTTTATTTTATTATAAAAATGTGAAACTTATTACATAAGGAGGAATTTAAAATGAAAAATCATACTTATAAAGAAATCAAAAACATATATGGAAAAATAAGCCCTTTTGAATTTAAGGACAAATTAATAGATATCGCAAAATACACCGCAAAAGAAAATAACAGGGAATTACTTGATGCAGGTCGTGGAAATCCAAACTGGACTTGTTCAACTGCTAGAGAAGCATTTTTTACTTTTGGTCACTTTGCCATTACTGAAACTCGTTCTAATTGGGATTTAGGTCACTTGGCTGGAATGCCTCAAAAAAAGGGTATTAAAGAAAGATTTTTTAAATTTATAAATGAAAATATAGATATGCCAGGAGCATATTTAGCTAGAGATATTATAAACTTTGGTATAAACGAACTTGGATTTGATGGAGATGAATTTGTTCATGAACTAGCTGATGGAATTATTGGTGATAATTATCCACTTCCAGATAGAATGTTACCTCATATGGAAAAAATAGTACACGATTACCTAGTTCAAGAAATGAAATACGATATATCAGGTAAATATGGTGATGTAGAGATTTTTGCTGTTGAAGGTGCTACAGCTGCTATGTGTTATATATTTGATTCATTAATGGCAAATGAACTTTTAAAAAAGGGTGATACCATAGCCTTAATGACTCCAATATTTACACCTTATCTTGAAATACCTAATCTTCCTCGTTATGACTTTAAAGTTGTAAATATAAATGCTAATGAAGTTGACGAAAAAGGTGCTCATACATGGCAGTATACTAAAAAAGAATTAGAGAAACTTCGTGACAAATCTATTAAAGCTTTATTCGTTGTTAACCCTAATAACCCTGCATCTATAGCTATGGATGAGACATCTTGTAATAATCTAATAGATGTAATTGAAAATTATAATAAGGATTTAATGATAATATCGGATGATGTCTATGGAACTTTTGTAGAAGATTTTTCATCATTGATGTCAAAACTACCTTACAACACTGTTGGAGTTTATTCTTATTCAAAATATTTTGGAGTTACAGGATGGAGACTTGGTACATTTGCACTTCATAAGAAAAATGTTTTTGATAAGAAAATAAATGATTTAACTGGAGAGCTAAAAAAATCTGTTGATAAGCGTTACAGTGATATGAGTCTTAATCCTTCTAGTCTTTCATTTATGGAAAGAGTTGTTGCTGATAGTAGACTTGTTGCTCTTAACCATACTGCTGGTCTTTCTACTCCACAGCAAGTACAAATGGCATTTTTCTCTGCCTTTGCATTGATTGACAAAGTTGATGCTTACAAAAAACTCAATATGAGTATCTGCCATAGACGTCAAAAACTATTATTTGAAGCTTTAGAACTTCCAATTAATGAAAATAAAAATAATGCTGCATATTATACTCAGTTTGATATTGAAGAATGGGCTAAATTAAACTACGGAGAAGATTTATTTAAATTTATAAGTAAGAATGCATCTCCTGTAGATGTCCTTTATAAATTAGCTAATGACTATTCAGTAGTTTTACTAAGTGGAAATGGATTCTATGGCCCTGAATGGTCAATTAGAATATCTCTAGCAAATTTATATGATGAAGCTTACACTAAGATAGGAAAAGCCATAAGAAAAATACTAAATGGTTATATTGTTGAATGGCAAAAAATTAAGAAATAATTATATTACACTGAAATATCTAAATTATATGAATAAAAGAGTTTAGGTAGACCTTAACTACTTTTTTTGATATAATCCTATCGGAATTATAAATTTTATTTATGAAAGGCAGAGAATAGTATGAGTATTAAGAAAAAAGTTGCCATAGTTTTTACTGGTGGAACTATATCTATGACAGTAGATGATAAAGTCGGAGCTGCTATACCAACTTTATCAGGTGAACAAATATTATCAATGGTTACCAACATTGATAAAGTTGCAGATGTTGAAGTTTTTAACTTTGATGAAATTCCAGGACCTCATATAACACCTTATAGAATGATGGAATTAAAAAATTATGTAAATGATTTATTAGCAAGAGAAGATATTACAGGAGTTGTAATAACACATGGTACAGATAGTTTAGAAGAAACAGCTTATTTTCTAGACCTTACAATTGACAATATCAAACCTGTAATAGTGACAGGTGCTATGAGAAGTAGCTCTGAACTTGGATATGATGGTTCAAGTAATTTATCTGCATCAGTTTGTACTGCAGTATCCAAAGATGCTATGGGCAAAGGTGTCCTTGTAGTTTTAAATAATGAAGTATTGTTAGCTTCTGAAGCTACTAAAACAAATACTCTTTCTCTAAATACATTTAAATCTCTAACTAGTGGCCCATTGGGAATAATTGACTGCAATGAACTTGTCCTTACAAGAGATATTGTAAATAGAACAATTATAGATACTGATAAGGTAGAATCTAAAGTTGCTTTATTTAAAGCATATGTAGGAGAAAATGCTGACTTTATAAGATTTGCTGTTGATAGTGGATATAAGGGTATAGTTATTGAGGCAATGGGTAGAGGTAATGTTCCTCCTCAAATGCTTTCTGGAGTTGAATATGCTAGAGAAAAAGGACTTCCTGTTGTTATCGTTTCTAGATGCCATTCAGGTAGAGTGTTCGATAGTTATGGTTACTTTGGTTCTGGTAGAGATTTAAAAAATCTTGGATGTATATTTGGTGGAGACCTTCCAGGTCAAAAAGCTAGAATAAAACTTATCTTAGCACTTGGAAAAACTGATAACCTTGATGAAATCAAAGACTTCTTTGAAAAAGGAATCTATTGTTAAACAAAATAGCTTCTATTTAATTATTTAGTTCAGTTTACAAGAAACTACACACAAACCATAAAATGGGATGTTGACAACATAACAGACAGTATGCTCCTGTAAAAGGTAACATACTGTCTGTTATATTGTCTGGATTTCTAAATGGTCACCCTTTGACACACGACTTTGCTATCTCCTTGGTAAACTGGAAGTTTGTAATCTAAAATCCTAATCCATCTCTATAAAATTTAATTGACTTCTCCATACTTTTTACGCCTAAATATATAAAAGTAATTTTATTCACTTAATGACCTCCATAATTCCCAAATTAGCTATTTGGAACTTAACTAAAAAATCCCAATATAAGGGCAACTATTATAATGGCAATCGGAATACATACTGTGTAATCCTGTTCCATAGAGTCATCATCTGAATGTAGTTTTACAATTCGCAATTTAGCAATCAGTTTGAAGCAGAAATAGCCTATTATTGTTCCAATTACATTCGTGAGTAAGTCGTCTATATCGGTTGCTCTGTGTAACGTAAAAAGCTGAATAGTTTCGATAAAGAGAGATAATCCAAAACCAATCAAGAATGTATTTCTCAAACGTTCAAAAGTTTTGCTGATAAGCGGACATAAAAAACCTAATGGGACAAAAAGTAAAATATTCAAAATAAAGCTCAAACTAAATCCATCACTAAAAGGAATAAGATTTATGTTTGGATTAAAGAACGTTTCTCCTAACTGTGAAAGTCTTATACATTCACTGAGTGTAGGGATACCAACAATATGCGATAGTGCTACACATAAGTAATAATACATTGCCAGTGATAAAATAGATGTTTTGACCTTTGGAATATCACTATTTTTCTTGAATATTACAACTAAGGAAATACCAATCAAGATAGTTCCCAACAAGAAAATAGGATTAATTAACAATAAATCTTTGATAGCTTCAAACAGACTGAGTTGAATTTCTACACCTGATTGATTATTTGATACAATCTCCATTTGTACATACCTCCTCATAACATTTCAATTATTTCTAAAAAACAAAATAGCAGATAAATCTTAAAATCATTCTATCAAAATTTTTAAAATTACCTTTAGCATTTTATACCATCAGTTAATTCCTGTCTTACTTCTGTATGGTATTCTGGGGATTCTTTCATCAAATTAGAAAAAAATGGTCACCATATCAATAAACTGGTTACGCTCCATATCTCCCAAAGCAACCATATTCTGAGAATAAATCCGTATCAGATTTATCAGGCGTTGGAAGTTTTTATGCTCCATAAGACGGTTGAGAATCTCCACATCTACTGCACCTATCACAAGTTCTTTGATAACATTCTCAGACAATCCCAACTTGGATATATCAAGACACCCATTAGAATAACGCTGCTGACCATCCTTGTTTTCCTGCTGATAATTTTAATCAACTGGGAAGTGGAAACGCCTATCTTTTTTGCAAGTTCCTTTTTAGAAATATGGTAGCTATTATATGAATCTGAATTTCGTTGTCTGGGTGTTTCAGATAAAGCCATAGATACGCACCTTTTTTGTCTATTTTTATTATATAAAAAAACTTTCAAAAATACAATAATTATATTTTTTCGTCTAAACTTAGAGTAGTTCCTCTATGAACAACACTTTAGAAACTGAATGATTTACATACCACTTAATACATTAACGCGATTTAATATTAATTATAATAATGTTTAAAACAACAATTAAGGTGTATAAGAATGAACTTTTTAGTTCTTTAATCATTTTTTGTATAAAATCAAATCTATTTTCATGATTTCAACAATGAAAAAAAGGCTTATCTCTATTTTGAGACAGCCTCATTTATTTTATAAATTTATATTTTTGTTTATATTTTTGAGTTATTTAACAACTACATTTACTAATTTTTTAGGTACAGCTATAACTTTAACTATAGTTTTACCTTCAACTAATCCTTTTATTTTTTCATCTTCTAAAGCTACTTTTTCCATCTCTTCTTTAGATATATTTGAGTTAACAGTTAATTTTCCTCTAACTTTTCCATTGACTTGTACAACAACCTCTATTTCATCTTTTACTAAAGCTTTTTCATCATATTTAGGCCAGTCTATATCAAATACACTTCCCTCTTTACCTATCATAGTCCATAATTCTTCACCTAAATGAGGTGCAAATGGTGCAATTATAGTTACTATAGTTTGTACACCTTCTTTTATAACTGCTTCGTTTATATTATCCAACTCTTTATATTTATACATATCATTTATTAATTCCATAAGAGCTGATATAGCAGTATTAAATCCGAATTTTTCACTCAAATCAGCAGTAACTTTTTTAAGTGTAGAATGTATAGTATATCTCATATCTTTATCTTGAGAATTTAATTCTCCAAACTCTACATCCTTTTTAACCACATCTGCTAACTCATCAACCAATCTATAAACTCTATTTAAGAATCTAAAACATCCATCGACACCTTGCTCTGACCAGTCTAAATCTCTTTCTGGTGGTGCTGCAAATAATACGAAAAGTCTTGCAGTATCTGCTCCATACTCATCTATTATATCTATAGGAGATACTGTGTTACCTTTAGACTTACTCATTTTAGAACCATCCATAAGAACCATTCCTTGAGTAAGTAAGTTTTTAAATGGCTCATCGAAGTCTACCATACCCATGCTCTTAAATGCTTTTACAAACCATCTTGCATAAAGTAAGTGCATTATAGCATGTTCTACTCCACCTATATACTGGTCTACTGGATGCCATCTATTAACTAATTCTTTACTAAATGGTTCATTTTCATTATTACTATCCACATATCTTAAGAAATACCAAGAAGAATCAACAAATGTATCCATAGTATCAACTTCTCTTCTAGCTGGTTTTCCACAATGAGGACAAGTTGTTGACATAAATTTTTTTGAAGTAGTAAGTGGAGATTCTCCTTTTCCAGTAAATTCAACATCTGTTGGTAAAAGAACTGGTAAATCTTCCTTCTTAACTGGAACTATTCCACATTCATCACAATAAACTACAGGTATAGGACAACCCCAGTATCTTTGTCTTGAAACTAACCAGTCTCTTAATCTATAATTAATTGTTCTCTTTCCTCTACCTTCTTTTTCTAACTTATTTATTATTCCTTCAAATCCTTCTGAAGCATCTAATCCATTAAACTCTTCTGAGTTTATCATTTTGTTATCTTCTGTTATTACATCAATTATGTCTAAGTTGTATTTTTCAGCAAAATCTCTATCTCTTTCATCATGTGCAGGAACTGCCATTATAGCACCTGTTCCATACTCAACTAATACATAGTTAGCTATCCATAAAGGAACTTTCTTTCCATTTAAAGGATTTATAACATATCTACCTATAAACATTCCTTCTTTTTCTACATCAGCTGCTGTTCTTTCTATTTCTGTCATAGTGTGCATTTTTTGAACAAAAGCTTCAACATCTGCTTCATATTCAGTACCTGAAACCAATTCTTTAACTAGTTCATGCTCTGGAGCAAGTACCATATAAGTAACTCCATAAGTTGTATCTGGTCTAGTTGTAAATACTGTCATAGATTTATCAGTTCCATCTATATCAAAAACTAAATCTGCTCCTGTACTTTTACCTATCCAATTTTTTTGCATTATTTTAACTTTTTCTGGCCATCCATCTAATGTATCTAAATCATTAAGTAATTCTTCTGCAAATTCAGTAGTCTTAAAATACCATTGTTCTAAGTCTTTCTTTAGTACTGTTGCTTTACATCTTTCACATGCTCCTTGAACAACTTGCTCATTTGCAAGAACAGTTTCACAAGAAGGACACCAGTTAACATAAGATTTCTTCTTGTATGCAAGTCCATGCTCTAAAAACTTCAAAAATATTTCTTGAGTGAATCTATAGTACTCTGGAGTTGAAGTTGCAACTTCCTTATCCCAATCATAACTAAGCCCTAATAAATTTAATTGCTCTTTCATTTCTTCTATATTTTCCATTGTCCATTTATGTGGATGTATTCCATGTTTTATAGCTGCATTTTCAGCTGGTAAACCAAAAGAATCCCATCCCATTGGATGAAGTACATTATACCCTTCCATTTTTTTGAATCTTGCAACAACATCACCTATAGAATAATTTCTAACATGTCCCATATGTATCTTTCCAGATGGATAAGGGAACATTTCTAGTGTATAATAATTAGGTTTTTCAGTTTGTGCAGTATCCATTTTATATTGGTTATTGTCTTTCCAAATTTTTTGCCATTTCGACTCTACTTCTTTAAAATTATATACGCTCATATTTTACCTCCTATTTTTAGTTGTGTATAATTACCTTATTTAGTATTATTTACTTATAATTTCCAAATAATTCTTTGAAAATAAAAAATCCTCGTCACTAAACTTGCGTTTAGGGACGAGGATAAATCTTCGCGGTACCACCCTAATTAGCCTACATTAATATAGACCCTCTTAGATAGCTTTTAATCCAGCTATGGAGAATAGATTTTAATCTAGTAAGTTCAAAGTTATATAATATTAGTTCTCACCTACCACTAACTCTCTGAAAAAATATAATCTTTTACTGCTCTAGTCTATTCAATTTAATATAATTTTTTAAATTTTCTAATTATAATAACATATATTATCATGTTTATGCTAATGTGTCAACATCTATATAAGGAGCATCTTTCCATAATTTTTCTAAATTATAAAACCCTCTATTTTCCTCATTAAATACATGAACCATTATGTCTCCATAATCAAGAAGCACCCAAGTTTGAGTTCCATGTCCTTCTTTGCCTCTTGGCTCTAATCCTAGTTTTGCTAATTCATCTTCCACATTATCAGCAATAGCTTTTACCTGTCTCTGAGAAGATGCTGTAGTAATAATAAAATAATCACACAAACTAGAAACTTTTCCTATATTTATTATAACTGTATCTTGACCCAATTTATCTTCTATGGCATCATATGCTATTTTTGTCATTTGTTCCACTGTCATATAAAAATTCCTCACTTTCCTAATTAAAGTACACTTAGTTATTGTAACATATTAATACGATTTTGTAACATAGTCAACTTTAAATTTATTAATATGTTTACCTTTATATAGGTTTTTTATAATAACTTTTCTTTAAGTAGATAGTTTCTTGCCATAACTGTTCTTGGATGTATCTCTTCTTTTTTATTGATGACAAATATTAAAGTATTATTAAAAGAAGTTAAAAGTGCTTCATCAAGCTTACCTCCATATGCTAATTCTCTTAATGTATCTACAACCGGGAATTTTCTCCCTTCTTCAATTAAATCAGCTATGTAAATTATTTTTTCTAAAAGAGACATATCCTCTCTTCCTGTTGTATGATATTTGATTGCATTTATAATATCTTCATCTTCTACTTCAAACTCATACTCGCATATGTACGCCCCAATTACACTATGAGACAATGAACGGTTTCCATCCTCTATTGGGTCTAAATATATTTCATACTTATTGACATAATCCTCTATTTCCTTGTCACTTAAATACTTTGCACAATCATGAATCATTCCTGCTAAGTAAGCTTTTTCTTTGTCACATCCATAAATCTCACATAATTTTTCAGCACATTTTGCAACATTTTTTGAGTGGCTAAGCCTCCCCATTGGTAGCATTTGATTTAGTCTCTGGTTAATGTTCTCTAAGTTCATTTAATCATCTCCATATTGATATAGTTTATTTTCATATAAATAATTTTCTACATTTTCGGGTACTAAGTAACGTATTGACTTGCCTTCATTTAGCTGTTCCCTTATATATGTGGACGATATATCCAGTGATGGAACATAAACTGTTATAATGTCAGCATTATACTTTTTAGTTAGTTTTTCTATAGTCTCTTGTGACCTTAACAAACTAATTCCTGGTCTAGTTGCAGCTATAAAAGTAGCTAACTCAAAGTTTTTCTTTACATCTTTCCACTCTTCAACACTACAAATCGCATCTGCGCCTGTTATAAAATAAATGTCTGCATTTTTGTATTTCTTCTTTAAGTATTTTAATGTATCTATTGTATAAGTCCTTTTTTTTCTTTCGATTTCTACTTTTGAAACTAAAAAATCTTCGTTGCTTTCAGTTGCTAGAAGTGTCATATTATATCTATCATACTTGTCTGTAGTGATACATAATTTATGTGGTGGATTTCCTGATGGTATAAAGATAATTTTGTCAATGTCATACTTGTCTCTAATAAATTCTGCTGTTGCTAAATGAGCATAGTGTATAGGGTCAAAAGTACCTCCCAATATACCTATTTTAATTTTGCCTTTATGGCGATTAAATTTCTCTAGTTTTTCAGTATTTTTCAACTCTGCCATCTTAACTAGATTTTCACTTCTCATATTTTGTCTCCTTTTAATGTTATAATACTATTGTACCATTATTTTTTATTTCTTAAAGCTTATAATTTGTTTTTTGGGGTATATAATTATATTTATATGCTAAAAAATACTTTAAAAAATAATTATTTAACATGACTTTACTTTACTTTTTAATAAAAATAACTTTTTACTATTTTGTCTTAATTTTGATAAAATATAACATATAAATATAAGTTTTTTGTTAAATTTGATTAGTTACTTTTGTTAATATAATTACACATAAAAAAGGAGGATTTATGAGTATAATTACAAAAATAGAACAACAAAAAAGAAAGGATGATAGAGTTAATATTTATGTAGATGATAAATTTTTTATTGCTATATTTAAAGAACTTGTTTATACATTTAATTTAAAAAAAGGGGATGAAATAAATGAGGAGGAATTAAAAACCATTTTAGATGATGAAATGTATATAAAAGCTAAAAATAAAGCACTAAATATTTTATCCCATGCCGACCAATCTGAAAAAAAAATAAAAGAAAAGCTATCATCAGAATTTGATGAAAACATAATCGAGAGGGTTATAGATTTTCTTAAAAGTTATAATCTAGTAAATGATAGTGTCCTAGCCCAAAAAATAGTTAACACAAATGTTAACTTAAATAAATGTGGCAAAAATAGAATTAAGCAAAACCTATATAATAAAGGTATAAATAAAAGTACAATCAATGAAGCAGTGTCTGAATTAGATAAGGATACTGAATTTGAAAATGCTATGTATCTAGCAAAAAAAAGATTTGAAAGGGTAAAGAAAGAAGATAAAAAGAAAATATATCAAAAAATTTCTCAACATCTTTCCTATAAAGGCTTTGATTATGATATTATTAAAAGAGTTTTAAACAAACTTTTAAATTTTGATGAATACGATATATAAGTATAAATACTAAGGAGGTAAATTATGAAAATAATCATTGGTAGCTTAAGCTTTTTATTAGGATTATATAATATATATCAGTTATACAGAGAAGATAGTATGAGATAAATATTATTTTTAGATATAATATTTATTATGGAGGAGAAATACAATGAAAAGTCAAAAAAAATTTAAAATTTTAGATATTGATGTATACCTACAACCATTTGAATCTGATATAAAAAAGCGAATGAAACATTATGAAGATATGAAATCAAAAATATTGACAAACTATAAGAATTTTAGTTCTTTTGCAAATGCTCATCTTTACTATGGATTTCATCAAACAAATGATGGATGGTTCTATAGAGAATGGGCTCCAAATGCAGATAGTTTATCATTAATTGGTGACTTTAATAATTGGAATAGAAAATCTCATCTTCTAAAAAAAATTGGTTCTGGTAATTGGGAAATATTTATTCCTGGTCAAAATAGCTTACCTCACAAATCAGAGGTAAAGCTACAAGTTACTGCAAACGGAAAAACATTTGACCGTATACCATTATATATAAAAAGAGTAATTCAAAAAGATTTTGGTGGATTTAATGGACAAATATGGCAACCAAAGACTCCATTTATCTGGACTGACAATGATTTTGACTTAAAAAACATAACTTCTCCACTAATCTATGAATGTCATATAGGTATGTCTACTGAAAGCGAATCTATTGGAACTTATAATGAATTTACTGAAAAAATACTTCCTAAGATAAAAAAAGCTGGCTACAATACCATTCAGCTTATGGCTATTATGGAGCATCCATATTATGCATCTTTTGGATACCAAGTTTCAAACTTTTATGCAATATCCTCTAGGTTTGGTACTCCTGAGGACTTAAAAAATCTCATAAATACTGCTCATTCTATGGGGATTGCTGTTTTATTAGATTTAGTTCATTCTCATGCTGTAAAGAATACTTTAGAGGGAATAAATGAGTTTGATGGAAGTGAACATCAATTCTTCCATTCAGGTTCAAAGGGAAATCATCCTGCTTGGGGTACAAAGCTCTTTAACTATGGTAAACCTGAGGTAATACATTTTTTGCTTTCAAATATAAAATTTTGGTTACATGAGTACCATTTTGATGGTTTTAGGTTTGATGGTGTAACTTCAATGTTATATCATAACCACGGTCTTGGAGTTTCATTTGATAGTTATGAAAAATATTTTAGTATGAATACAGATATTGAAGCTATAACATATCTCCAATTTGCAAATGAATTGATAAAAGAAATTAAACCTAATTCAATAAGTATCGCAGAAGATATGAGCGGAATGCCCGGTATGTGTATACCTATAAAAGATGGCGGAATTGGATTTGACTATAGACTTGCAATGGGAGTGCCTGATTTTTGGATAAAAACTATTTCTAACTTATCTGATGAAAACTGGGATTTGGGTAAAATGTGGTATGAGCTTACAACTAGACGTCCTGGTGAAAAAAATATAGGTTATTGTGAATCTCATGACCAAGCGTTAGTTGGTGACAAAACAATTATTTTTTGGTTAGCTGACAAGGAAATGTACTGGAACATGGAAATAAACTCAAATAATCATGTTATAAATAGAGCTATCTCTCTAGTTAAACTAATTAAATTAATAACTTTTTCTCTAGCAGGTGAAGGGTATCTAAATTTTATGGGAAATGAATTTGGGCATCCTGAGTGGATTGATTTTCCACGAGAAGGCAATAATTGGAGCTATAAGTATGCCAGAAGACAATGGAGCCTTTCAGAAGATAATAATTTAAAATATAAACAATTATTAAATTTTGATAAATCTATGCTTGAACTTACAAAATACAGTGATATTTTTATCCAAAATAGTCATGAACTTATACATATGGATAATGATAAAAAGATTTTGGTGTACAGTAAGGGCAAATATTTATTTATATTTAATTTCCACCCTAATCTAATACAATCAGTTGATATTTCAAAGTTTCAAAATACAAACTACAAAACGATATTAAATACTGATATGGTAGAGTTTGGAGGAAAAACAAAAAAAGAAAACTTAAGAGATTATGATGTATACTTTAGCTCAACTCCTCCTTCTTCTAAAATGCCTATTGCCTCTCGTACAGCAATAGTACTTTTAGATAATGGCATTTAAATATGAGCCAAATATATTAGGAAACTGCAAATGTAGTCCAGTATAAGGCAAAAAAATAAAATAATGAAAGCATGGCAATATACCTGTTCAACATGCTAAAAAGACACATTGACAAATCAGTATTAAGCCTTTTAGCTCCCGAATATGACATTATGATAATCCACACTCTAACAGTTTGTTGGTTTTTCTAGTATATAACACTCATATTAAAATAAACACTAAAAGCCAAATAACAATTTAAATACAAAATGTTATTTGGCTAATTTGGTTTAATACTATTTAACTATCTTTTACATTCAGTTCTATAATTTCCAACTTTTAATTTGTGGTATTATATTCATCTTAACAGTTTGATTCTTTAAAGCTTTTCTAAATTTCTCAGTTGAAGAATCTTTAAACATCTTACTAGAAGCACTCTTGAGGTTTTCTATAGATTTCCAATGCTGTATCATAATCCACTTTTGAGACTTTTCATCATACAGAAGCTCAGTATCAATAAAACCAGATTGAATAGAATGAAATTTTAATTCTAAGTCATTTACAATTTCTATAAACTCTTCTTTTGATAAATTTTCTTCCACATTAAACTCAACTATTTCTGTAATAATTTTCATATGTAAAACCTCCAATTTATTTTCCTATATCATATCAAAAAATAAATTGGAGGTATTGTAAAAAATCGACAGTATAATTATAAATAGCTGTACTTTATATTTTCTTTAATCGTCTTATTCTCACCAATAAATTTAATTGGTGACGTCCCTGAAAATTTTTTAAATTCTTTTATAAAGTGTGCTTGGTCATAGTACTCATTTTCATAAATAAAATCAAAAAGTGACATACCAATAGCTCCTGATAAAGCACCTTTTTTACTTCCAAATACTATTGCTGATATGAACAACATTGCTGTTCCTAAATGCACAAGCCCACCATTTATAGATATTGGTAATCTTATATTTATAAATTTAGTTGCAATAAATACTAATGCTATTAATAGGGAAGTTTCCAGCATGTCTTTCGTTGTAAATTTTTGCTTAGTTGTAACTTCCATGCTATATACCCCTATCTATTAAAAATAATACTTATTAAATAAGTTTAACAAATTTCCATTTCCTTTAAATCCTAATGCATTTAAACTTTTATCCAAAACATTTAATACATGCTCTATTTTATTTAAATTTGCATTTTCTCCCATATGACCTATTCTTAAAATAGTATCCATATATTGATTTAGTGATGTTGCAACAAGTGTATTATAATTTTTAAGCATGTAATCAGTAAGCTTTAAAGCTCCTATACTTTCAGGAATTTTTATAGCTGTAACTGTGTTAGAATACCCTTCTTCTAAAAATAATTCTAGACCATATTCCTCAATAGCTTTTCTAACACTATAAGCTATTTTTTCATGTCTATTTAATACATTTTCTATTCCTTCTTCTAATATATTATCAAGTGCTTTATCAAGCCCCATTATGTCACTTATTGGCATTGTGTAAGGGAAGTATTTTTTTTCATAATAGCCTTCCCATATATTTAAATTACAATAAAAACCTATTACATCAGTTTTTCTATTTTTTATACAATTTTTTGCATCCTGACTTATTCCAATTATAGTAAGTCCTGCTGGTGCAGAAATAGCTTTTTGCGAACCTCCTAATATTATGTCTATTTTAGATTCATCTACACTTAATCTTTCTCCTACCATACCTGCTACAGAATCAACTACAGTTAATATGCCATATTCCTTAAGTAATGGACATATTTTACTTACATCATTTAATACACCAGTTGGAGTATCACAATGCACTACTGTTGCATATTTAAAATTACTATCCTTATCTAAAAATACTTTTAATTCATCAACATCTACACTTTTTGTATATTTACTTGAAAAAAGTACATACTCTCCACCATACATTTTTACAAAATCTTTAAAACCTTCTCCATATATACCATTATCAATTACAAGGACTCTATCTCCCTTTTCTGTAAGTGATGCACAAGCTGCTTCAAGTCCTAATATACCTTCACCACTCAATATGTAAACATCATTTTTTGTACCAACTATATTACCAAACTTTTCACATGTCTTTTTATAAAATTCAACAAAATCAACATCTATATCTGGATTTGTTGTCTTCTCTGCTCTTGCCAATCTTACATTTTCCCTAGTTTCTGTTGGTCCCGGTGCATAATTAATCTTATTGTTCATATATATCAGCTCCTCTTTATTTTCTATACAATTATTATACAAAATTTTCATTTTATATAGTACAATTTTATATTTTTCTATAATTGTACCGATACATTTTCTAATATATTTAATACAATTATTTTTTATAAAATACAATTTTACTCAAAACTAATCATACTTAAGTACAAAAATCAAAGGCTCTGTCTCAAAATAGAGATAAGTTTCTTTTTCATTGTTGGAATAATGAAAGCATATTTGATTTCACACAAAAAGAGTGCCTCATGAACTAAAAAGTTCATTTTGAGACACCGCCTTTGCTTTTTACTATTATCTAAGATTAAATTACTATCTACTAACTTTTGCTTATTAATTTTTATTTTGACTTTTTATCCTTTAAATCTTTTTGATTAAAATTTAATAAATATATTAATGTACTTGAAACTATAAATACAATCATACTATTTGAAAAACCTAAGTCTCCTGTTTTAGGAGATTTTTCTTTAGCTTCTCTTTTAGATATTCCTAGATTAGAACTTTCTCTAGCCCTTGTTTTATCTAAGCTTTTATTTTTATCACTATCAGAGCTTTTTATATTATTAGATAGATTCTCTTCATCATCATTGATATTTTCTTTATTTTCACTTAATATCAAATCACCCTCATCATTCTTACTTATTAACTCATCTTTAGATTTAATACTAATTCTTCCATCTACACTTTTTGATATTTCTTTTTTGTACTCTATATATTCAATAACTGCACTCTCTAAATTTCCAAACTCCTTTAGTATAGGTTCTTTTGAAAAACAAGGAAATTCATCTCCACCTGAGGCTATATAATCATTCGTTGCAACTACATACTTTTTATTTAAATCTAATACCTCTCCTTCTTTTCGAATACCTGTTATTCTCTCGCCTTCTTTTTGTTTAGGATTAAAGTAATATGAAATTCCTCCTACTTGTAAAAAGGCTGAACTTTTTTCTGGATAAAGTTTTACTCCATGCTCCAATACATCTTTAATCTGTACTCCTGTAAGCTCTTTGGTAACTATTGTATTACTAAAAGGAAATACATCTACAATATCTCTTCTTGTTATATTGCCTTTTTCTATCGTATCTCGAATATTCCCTCCATTAAATAAAGAAATATCAGCATTAGTTTTATCTAGTAAAATGTCACTTATTAAATTACCTAAATTAGTTTCTTTTATTCTTACATTTTCATATGAACCATCCAGAGTATTTGTAGTTACACCTATAACTTTATCTAATATTTTTTCCTGTTGTTCTTTTATTTTATCAACCTTTTTACTTACATCAAAGTCAAGCTTATATCTTAATGCTTCTTCTTTTCCGATTAATCTAGCTGATTTATTTTCTATTTTTATATTTTCTATATCATTAGTATCCAAAGTTAATTTTACCTCACCAATGTTCTCTAAATATTGTCCCGTACTTACAATCAATGTATCACCCACCTGTTTACCATTTTCAAACTTAGTGCGGCTGTGCCCATCAATAATTAAATCAATACCTTGAACCTCATTTGCTATATCTATACTATTTGGCTTACTCAAACTATTAGTACCAATATGGCATATTGCAACTATTACATCTACATCTTTTCTCTCCAACTCACTTACTTGCTCTTTTGCATTTTCTATAGGATTTGCAAACTCTAATCCTTCCACATTTTTAAATCCAGTTTTGCTCTTTGTTTCCTGGGTTGAGAGTCCAAAAAATCCTATTTTTATTCCATCTATTTCTTTTATATCATTACTATCAAAAACTTTTTTTCCATTTTCAAAAATATTTGATGACAAAAATTTTAAAGTATTCTCTCCTAAATTAGCACTTTTAGATAACTCAAACAGTCTATCTTTTCCATAATTAAAGTCATGATTTCCAGGAGTAATATAGTCATATCCAGCACACTTAATTAATTCAATTGCACTTTTCCCTCTATCCATATTTACTATTGAAAGTCCATGCAAACAGTCTCCTGCATCTACTAAAATTGAGTTTGGAGTTTCTTTTTTCAATGTGGCTAGATTTCCTATTTGTATATAGTCATCACCTTCAGCATATCTTCCATGTATATCATTAGTGTGAAAAATAGTTATTTCTTCAAATCGCTCTAGTCCATAAGAAATAAAACTCTGACTTGTTGTAATTAGAATTATAATTACCAAAATTAAATACCTTCTAATCTTCAATATAAATTAGCCTCCTCAAATTAGTTTTGGCTTTAGTATAAAACTTATATTTTACATAAAGCTTTCAGATAAATATTAAATATACATAAGATTAATTAGTATATTTAATATTTATCTATCAATTTAATTTTGTCCATATCCAATTAGTTTTAATCTAATTACATTTTTTCACATCTATATTTTTATTTTATTTTATATAAAATTATTTTAGAATCTTTTCAACTGGTCTCTTTTAAAAGTCCATTGAGGTACTTTTAAATCACCTTGTTATATAAAAACTCTATTTGGTAATATTTCTTGACTCAAATACACATTTATTGTTATATTTAATGTTAAAATAATTATAATAGGATATCATAATAAAAACAAACAGCAGACTTGTGTTAATTTTAGAAAGGGGAAAAAATGATAGATTTAACTTTACTTGGATGTGGTGGAAATGTACCTACGCCAAACAGATTTCTATCCTCTGTATTTATAAACTATAAAGGTAGAAAAATACTAATTGACTGTGGAGAAGGTACTCAGGTATCTATGAAGCTAAAAAAATGTGGCTTTAAAGATATAGACTTAATTTGTATAACCCATTTACATGGTGACCATATATTTGGACTTTTAGGACTTTTGTCAACGATTGGAAATAGCGGTCGTACAAATGATTTAATTATAATTGGCCCAGTTGGAATAGTCGATTGTATTCGTTCTATGAGAAATTTAGTAGAATATATACCATATACTTTAAAAATTATAGAAAATCCTCAAGGCAATTTTTCTTTAGATAATAAATTTTTAAGAAATTTAGAAATTTCAACAATCAATTTAGAACACTCCATAGAGTGTTTAGGATACAGTTTTAATTTTAGAAGAAACCCTAAATTTGATATAGATAAGGCAACTAAAAATGAAGTTCCTAAAATATTATGGAATAAGCTCCAAGAAGGTCAAAGTATAGTTTTAGATTCAAAAAAATACACTCCAGATATGGTCTTAGGAGAATCGAGAAAGGGAGTTAAGATAAGTCTTACAACCGATACAAGACCTATAGAATCAATACCAGACTTTATAAAAGACAGTGATTTATTTATATGTGAAGCCATGTATGGTGATGATTTAGATATATCAAAAGCTGTTAGAAACAAACATATGACTTTTAGAGAAGCTGCGAATCTTGCAAAGCTAGGAAATGTTAAACAACTTTTATTGACACATTTTAGTCCATCTCTAGATATACCTAGTATGTATTTAGAAAATGCTACTAATGTTTTTGAAAATACCATTCTTGGAGAAGATAGATTAAGCCTACATTTAAATTTTGATGAATAATTTAATGTAATCTTTATTATCAAAAATTTACAATAAAAATTTAGGAATGAATTTTACCTTGATAAAAATATTTTAGGTAAATTCATTCCTTTAATTGCTTATTAACTATAATCTAAATACTATTATTTAGATACATTTCCAGCTACATTTAAAACATCCCATGTTCTTGCAAATGGTGGAGCATAACACAAATCTAACATTCCAAGTTGCTTTGTAGTCATTTTTCCAAAGATAGCAGCTACCAATACATTTGTTCTTTGTACAGCATCCTTAAAACCTGCCACTTGTCCACCTAAAATAACTTTTGTATCTGCATCATAAATAAGCTTTACATATATTTTATTTCTTCCTGGGTAATAATGAGTTTGATTATAGTCAGAAATAAATTTAGATTTGACATTTATGCCTAAATCTTTAGCTTGTCTTTCTGTAATTCCAGTTGAAGCAGCTTCCATATCCATAATCTTTATACAACTTGAAGATAGTGAACCTTGATAAGAAACTTCTCTTCCTGCTAGGTTTTCTCCTACTATCCTACCCAATTTATTAGCTCCAGTAGCTAAAGGCACATATACATTTTCATTACTTACTATATTTTTTATAGTTGCACAATCTCCAGCAGAGTATATATCCTCTACAGAAGTTCTTCCATACTCATCAACTACTATAGCCCCATTTTTTAGCATTTTTATATTAGTATTTGACAAAAACTCTGTATTAGGTCTTACACCAGTAGCAATTATTACTACATCTGTATCTATTTCGCCTTTATTTGTTATAACTTTTTGTACTTTATCTTCTCCATACAGTTCTACAACCATTTCATCCAAGTGCAGTTTAACATTATGTCTATTTATTTCTTCTTCTAATACATCTGTAATTTCCTTATCAAATACTTGTGGTAATATTCTATCTTCCAACTGAATTACATGTACATCTTTACCTAATTTCTTACATGCCTCAACTGCTTCTAATCCTATAAAACCAGCACCTATTATTGTCACTCTTTTATTTTCTTCATTGCTTAAAAGTTTTTTTAAATATTCTCCATCATATAAACTTTTTAATGTAGAAACATTCTTCAATTCTAAATTTTTTATAGGAGGCATAATACTTCTTGCTCCTGTTGCTATCATCAATTTATCATAGTAATCTTCATATATTTCACCTGTTTTTATATTTTTTACTTTTATTTTCTTAGATTCACTATCAACCTCAATAACCTCTCTAAATATATTTAAATCAATCCCAGACTCTCTAAGTTTTTCAGGTGTTCTTGCTAATAAGTCATTAGCATCATCAAAAAATCCTCCAACAAAGTATGGTAATCCACAGGCACCAAAAGATACTATCTCTGTTTTTTCATAAACAACCACTTCATACTCAGGTTTTATTCTTTTTAATTTTGCTGCAGCACTCATACCAGCTGCAACACCACCAATTATTATTACTCTCATTTTATCTCTCCTTTGATGTCTAATTAATTTCTTTACTTATTTTGAGCTTTTCATTTGATATATATTCTATGTACACATCTTTATAATAAATCAAAGTTATTTTTTTAACATTTTTTTATTTGAAATCAAATTTTATAAAAGCTGTTTTATCTTTTCTTACCCTAAATTAAATTCTTTGACCATATATTATACCCTATTTTTCTGTATTTAATCACATTTCTGTAAATTAAATTAATTTATCCTATTTCAGTAAATTATGATATAATATTGACATTTTTTTAATATATTGATATTATTTAAGCTTAGAAAAATTTATTTTTAGATAAAGGAGAAAAAATATTGGAAAGTTCATTCTTATCACAATTTCTTATGATTACAGATTTTAAAACAATTTTTTTCATAATCTTGCTTCTAGGTACATTCTTTATTGTTAGACAATTTGAAAAGAAAAAAATTAAATTTTCATTGAGAACAATATATGCTACAATACTAGGACTTATATTAGGAATTATAATTCAAGCTTTTGCTGGTTTTCCTAATGATACAACTCAAGTCACTTGGCTACAAGAAGTAAGTAAATGGTATAGCCTATTTGGCTCTGGATTTATGGACTTATTAAAAATGTTAGTAGTACCTTTAGTTTTCTTATCTATCATAAAAGTAATTATTAATATGAAAGATAACAATCTTAAAACTCTGACATTTAAGTCTTTAGGTATGCTTCTTACTACTACTGCTATAGCTGCAATTGTTGGAATTGTCGTTGCAAATATAATGAAGTTAGGTGTAGGAGTCAATCTTCCTACTTTAGAAGTAAATCAAGAGCTTAAAGAAATAAATTCTCTTGTCGATACTTTAAGAGGATTACTACCATCTAATCCTGTAATGGCCATGGCAAATGGAAATATTGTAGCTACAATAATATTTGCTACATTTATAGCTACATCAATAAAGAGATTAAGTAAAAAACATTTTGAAACAATAAAACCATTTATAGATTTTATAGAAGCATCTTATAAAATAATTGTAAGTGTATCTATGACTGTTATTAAATTTATGCCCTATGCTGTTGTTGCTCTACTTGCAAACACAATAACTTCACAAGGTATTAACTCAATAGTATCTGTTTTACATTTTATATTGGCTCTTTATATATCAGTTGCAATATTGTTTGTTATACATTTAATTTTTATAACTTTAAATGGTTTAAATCCCATTAATTATATAAAAAATTCAACTGAAGCTCTACTTCTAGCATTTACTTCTCGTTCTAGTTTAGGAACATTGCCTGTGACTATAGAAAGTCTAGTACAAAATCACGGAGTTGATGAGGGTGTATCAAGCTTTACAGCAAGTTTAGGTGCAAATATGGGTATGAATGGTTGTGCAGGTATATATCCCGCTTTAATGGCTGTAACACTTGCTAATATGGCTGGTGTAAACATGGATATGAGCTTTTATGTTATGTTGTTAATAGTTATAACAATTAGTTCTTTTGGAATAGCAGGGCTTCCAGGAACTGCTACAATGGCAGTTTCAGTTGTTATATCTGGAGTGGGTCTTGGCTCTTATTTCCCATTAGTTGGTGGTATACTTGCAATAGACCCTATACTAGATATGGGACGTACAATGATAAATGTTAATGGTGCTATGATATCGTCAATCACTGTAGGAAAATCACTTGGAAAAGTCGATAAAGAAGTGTTTAACAAGAAAAATATTTCTTAAAATAAGTATAAAAATAAATGGCTAATTTTTAATCAGTTAGCCATTTATTTTTTATTTTATTAGAAAATTTATTGACACGTTTATTCACAAAATGGAAAAAATTCTTTTACAAGATTTTGAGGATATACAGATATAAAAACAAAGTCGTAGTCTTGAGACTTTGCATATTCTAATATATCTCCATCATAATATCTAGGGTCTATCATATCTATATTTGAACAAACAGAGGAAAAGAATGCTGCTGTTGGTACGATTAAAGAGTCTTTAACAAATAGCACTTTTAATCCTTCTGGATTTTCTGTATTTTTTATTTTAACTAATGGTCTATTTCCCAATAAATATGTAAAATACTTGTCTGATTGAGCATTCATTAAATTAAGGTCTGCATTAAAAGGATATGATAATATCAAACTCTCTTCAAATCTTCCTTTTAATTCAAATTTCTGTGATTTAGAATCTGTATAATATGTATAATTGGTCTTAAATTTAGGATAAATTAATGTAAAATCATCTATACCGCCATATAAAATACCAGTCTTCCTTCCCATAGAACCAAGAAATGACTTAGGGTATAGAATTGAATTATAATTTTCCTTATCTCTATAATAATGATTTTCATCTAAATTCATACTGTATTTTTTATTGAGTTGCTCAACTAACTCTCCAAAAGCCCAAAAAGAAGTTTCTACTTTCCAGTGATGGTCTGTTTTAAAAAATAAATCATCTTTTGGAATACCACTTTTTAAAATATTTTCCCTAAAATCAATATAGTCAACATTGTACTTTTTTAGTTGATTTAAAAAATTGTCTGCTGTCTCATTACTATAAGAATACGGTATGCCTTTTGGAAATTTTGTCACTCCTTTTATGTACTTATCTGGAGTCATTAAGTAAACTAATTTCGTGTTTTGTTTCTCCATTTCCTCAGAAAATTTTCTTACCCTATCTGCTAGTACACCAACTTGATTTGGAGATTTAGCAAAATACGTATAATGCATCTTACCAGAAGTATCCTTTACAACGCTAAACTTTGAAAATTCATTTTTACCCATTAGTTTTTGTAAATATCCATAAGTTTCAATAAATGTATTTTTATATATTACTTTATCATTTACGGTATTATCAATAGATGATATTGTCTCTTTTAAACTACTTCTCTCAGAAACTGAATTTTTTATTTCCTGTATCATATCTTTTCCAGAATACCAAATATTAAAGATAGAGAAAGCGAATAAAACAATTAAGAACATAATTGCAGTTATTAATCTTACTTTGAAAAATCTACTCATACTTTTCCTCCTCCATTAAAAATTAAAATAAATAAATGGATTATAGCTTCCAGTTACTAAATATGTCACAGAAATAAAGAATAATAAAATAGCTGAGATTGGATAAAATACATTGAATATCATACTACATCTAGCTTGTTCAACAACAAATTTATTGATTTTCTTCGCAATAGGTATACTAAAAATAAATGCAAACATAAAGAAAATCCAGTATTCTTTTAAAAACATATATGTATAATCACTCCATATAATTCCATTTCCTCCAAACATAGCTTTAAAATAATTATGTGCTTCTTTTAAATTGGGGGCTCTAAATAATACCCATCCAAAATTAACTGCTAATAAAGTATAAATATGTTTTATAAAATTGTGATTTTCAATCTTTTCAAACATTATAAAACGCTCTATAATTAAGAAAACAAAATTTAAAATTCCCCAAATTACAAATGTCCATTCTGCTCCATGCCATATTCCAGTAAATAACCATACTATGAACATGTTTCTAATCATAATATCTTTATTTGCTACTCTAGAACCTCCAAGTGGAAAGTATATATAGCTCTTAAACCACATTCCCAAAGAAATATGCCATCTTCTCCAAAACTCAGTGATTGATTTTGATATATATGGATAATTAAAGTTTTCTTCAAATTTAAAACCAAACATAAGACCTAATCCTATAGCCATATCTGAATAAGCAGAGAAATCAAAGAATATTTGCAGAGTATAAGCTATAGAACCAAGCCATGCAAGCGATACAGCTATTTCTCCTTGACTATTCATAGTATAAATATAATCCGCTACTATAGCCATGTTATTTGAAATTAATACTTTTTTGCCTAGACCTGTTATAAACCTACAAGTTCCAATAGAAAATTTATCCCACGTTTCTTTTCTATTAAGAATTTGCTCTGCCACACTTTCATATCTAACTATAGGACCTGCTATTAATTGTGGGAAAAAGGCTATATATAGTCCCACATAAAAAGGATTCTTTTGAACTTCTCCATGTCTACGATATACATCTATAACATAAGACATTCCTTGAAATGTAAAGAATGAAATTCCTATAGGTAGAACAATATTAGGTATAGTCAATTCAGTACTAATAAGTTCGCTAATATTTCTTAGTGCAAAAGCTAGGTATTTAAATATAAATAAAACTCCTATATTATATGCACACATTAAAACCAAAAAAATTTTTACTTTTATTTTACTTTCTCTATATCTATCTACTAGTAAACCAAATATATAGTTCATTATTATAGAAGCTATCATAATAACAACAAACTTTGGTTCTCCCCAAGCATAAAAAAATAAACTAACAACAAGCAATATCATATTCTGTATCGTTCGATTAAACCTAAATACATAATATAATACCAAAGTTATTGGTAAAAAATAAAATAAAAAAATTAAGCTTGAAAATAACAAAATATAACCTCCTCTCTTTACTTAGTCTTTGATTTTTTTTTCCAATATAGGTATATTCCTAAAAACATTGCTACTAAAGACATAAATAAAATTCGAATAAGTGTTATAATATTATTCATAAAATTTATTTTTTTCATGTCTTGTACTGTCGGTGATTGCTCAGGAGATACTAATGTATATGGAACACCATCCTTATCCTTTTTATTAATACTCCAAGATTGAGTCAATGTTATTTTCTTTCCAATTTTAAACTTATCACCAACATTAACTTGTAAAATAATTTGTCCAGGTTTAGCTTTACTGTTTAATGTTAATTTACCTTTTTGAGATATAGTTATATTATCTTGTTTTTCCATAAGTGAATACTTGACATCTGAATTATTTTCAATCCCTAATACTTTGTACTGACTTATGCTCTGACCCAATACAGGTATTTGTACTTCTTCATCACCAGTTATTTTAGTATTATGTAAAGATTCTAATTGCTCTTCAGACAATAAGGATAACTTTCTTACAATAACAATATTATGTTCTTCATTAGATGGAATAAATGTAATCCCCCAACTAACAATATCTGAAAGTCTATTAAAATCCAATAACATATTATTTTTATCATTTATAAAACTATTAAAATTCACATAAATTTTTCCTTCAAATTCTCCTGGTACTTCTATACATCCATCTTTTATTTTATCTAAATAGATTATATTTTTATCTTCAAGAAAAACTTCACTACCTTCTTTTAACCTAAATTCAGTCATACTTTTACTTTGTATACTTAAATTTATTCGTTGAGAGCTTTTATTTTTATTTTGAATCTCAATATAAAAATTATGGTACATACTCCAATTTTCTTTTATATTTTGGTAAACATATAAATAACGTTCTTTATCATTTTTAGAACTATCTGTTTCTATTTTTATACTTTTATCTTCATGCGTAATTTTAGAACTTAAATTATTCTCTATCTTTTTAAAATATAAATCTAAATTTTTGTTACTTATTGCTGAACTTACAAAAGTGGCATTTATAAAAAAAATAAACACCAAAATAAAATATTTTAAGGAACAAAAAAATACTTTTAAAGTTTTCATTTCATCTCTCCTAAATATATTCCATGGGTTCAAACTCATCTGTACTTTTTTCTTTCTTTTTACTAGGTTTTGAAATAACAATTGTCTTATTTTGTAATATCCAATCCATCATCTCATCTCTTAAAAAGAAATTTTGCATTACACTATCAATGTTATTCACTTTATATAAAATACCTCTTTCATCAGTTTTACCCTCACATAAATTACATTCTAGGGCAATATTTTCATTAATTTCTAATTCTATTTCTTTAGGATAAATATTTCTATTTTCAAAATTTAATAATACATATTGATAATTAAAATTTACTATTCTTAATTTACCTATATTTTTTATATCCATCTGAAAATTCATATTGATTCTTGGACTTCTTCGTGATAATGTTCTAATTTTCTCGATACGTTTTTTTACATTAATTTGCAAATCATCAAAGAAACCTAGTTGATTGGATATTGTCATTGGCAAAGTAGGTATTCTATCATGAACAATACACATCCAGTTATCTATTTCACTATCTTCAATATGTGTAATATAAGCTGCATATTTCCATTTTGAATCCACTTCAACAACATTAACAATCTTTGCCTTCATATTAGCTATATACATTTCATTTCCTGATTTTTCTCTAAACTCTACCTCAAATTCTTCTTCTGGAGAAATATATTCTGGATTTTCCAACAAAAATGCAAATCCACTTTCTGATATATCAATTGTTTTTGAAGAAAGAACATAAGAGTTTTTCTTTAACTTAAAATCAATTTCAGCAATATAACGCTCAGACTTTCTTAATTGTTGTCTTCCTGATATAAATAATGTAGCCATAACAAGATTGAAAAAATTTCCAATTAACCAAAATAGTACAACTGAATATGTCATTGAACTCATTTCAAATATTGCTATAAACATTTTTAAAATTCCTATTATAGATAACACTATATAAATAAAATAAGGTATTCCCTGTAAAAATTTATACATTTTACTTTCTTCTAATTTACTCTTATTTGTTACTGAAAATTTATTTTTGGATATTGCGAACGTTTCAAGTATTACTGCTGGCATCAAAGACTGAAACATTATAGTTTCATATATATTGCTCCATCTAGTATTTCTTATATTTTGAGAAAATATTTTAAGAGATAAACTACTTAAAATATACATTGGTAACCAAAACACCAATACTTGAAGTAATGTACATTTTACTACAATCACATTGAACACAGAAAATAAAATAGGTGCCATTATATATACAAAGCGTTTTATACTTGCATACCAATAAGTAATTGAAGAAATATAACTTATTTTCTGCCAAAATCCTAAACCTCTCCTAAACAAAATATTTAGACGTCTACCAGTTTGTATGCATCCACGTGCCCATCTTTCACGTTGCTTAATAAGACTTTTTAAATCAGTAGGAGATAAACCCGATGCATGTACTTCTGGAATAGCATAGCATCTATACCCCTTACTTTGAATTAAGATACCTGTTGCAAAATCTTCCGTAATAGAATAAGTGTAAAATCCATCAACTTCTTCCAGAGCTTCCCTTGAAATAACTGTATTACTACCACCATAAATTACAGAATTTGTCCTATTTCTAGCCAATTGAATATCTCTGTAAAAATAATCTTGCTCATTTGGAATTCTACCCTCAGAGTGCAGATTAAATTGAAACAAATCTGGATTATAAAAGCTCTGTGGGGTTTGTACAAAACCAACCTTTTCATACTCCTCTTTTTCTCCATCTTTCTTAGCCTGCTCATTTTTCAAAAAGTATGGTACTGTAGCAATCAAAAAATCATGCATTGGTATCATATCTGCATCAAATGTAGCAATCAAAGGGGAGTTTGTATGTTGCATTGCATTATTCAAATTTCCAGCTTTTGCTCCTTCTCTTTCTGTTCTAGTTATATAATTTACACCCATTTTTTCTGCTAGAATACGCATTTCTTCACGATTTCCATCATCACATAGGTATATATGTACCTTTTTCTTATCTGGATATTGCATATGTATACATCCATTTATGGTTTTTCTCACCAAATCAACAGACTCATTATATGTTGCAATAAATACATCTACATGTGGATAAAGCTCTTCACTTATAATTGGTTTTTCAGGATACTCAATATTTGACATACCATAATAATGTACAAACATTTCCATCATGCCTATTATCTCTACAAAAAGCAGTATTATAGCACATATTAAGGCAAACATACCTTCTTCTTTAGGTACTGTATAAAAAATCCTCCAAAAAATATATATGATATTCGTAATAATAGTTAAAATTATAAGTATCTTTTTTGAATTTTTCTTCATAAAATCACCTCTTTTCTATTAATGCGTTTAATGTATCTCTATCCCAAGTACCTTCAATTTGATTGTATATCCCAAATCCAGAAGCAAGTTCCCAATAAGCCCATGAAAAGTTTCGTTTTTCAGCTTCTTCTCTTACAGCTTTTATCCAAGCTTTTCTTGAAGCTTCTGGTGCCTCTTTTGTTATTCCAAATTCACCCAAGAAGACTTTTACTTTATTTTTATTTGCCCATTTTTCCACGGTATCAAACCTTTTCTTTAAATAATCCATTTGTTCATTTGTTCCTTCCCAAGTAATATCACTCAAGTGCTCAAATCCCTTATGATAGATATTTCCTTGAAATGCAAAATCATTTGGTTCATAATAGTGAAAAGAAACTATTATATTGGAATCTTTAGGAATATTTAATTCATTTAAATAATCAATTTGATAGAAATTATATGGTCCCACTATAAGTGTTCTTTTAGGATTAGTTTTTCTAATTATATTTATTGCTTCTTCAAGGTATTCATTTAGTAACTGTGAAGATAGATTTTCTTTAGGTTCATTTAATAATTCAAATACCAGTTTTTTATCATATTTTTGATACCTATTAGCTATCTGTTGCCATATTTTTAAAAACTCTTCTTTATGAACTCCTGGTTCTTTCATAATTTCCTCAAAATGATGTAAATCCAACACAACTATTAAGTCTTTATCCAATGCATAATTTACATATTCATCAATCTTTTTAAAAAATTCTTCGTCAATTTTAAAATCATTAGAATCTGACGTATAATCAGAAAACCTTACTGGTATACGTACTGTGTCAAAACCTGCATCTTTTATATCATCAAAAAACTTATTTGACATTTTTACATCCCAGGTAAAATCCTTAGGTGATTCTAGTGCATTACCTATATTTATCCCTCGTTGCATTTTAACTGTATCGCTGTTTCCTCTTATTACAAGATAAAATCCAATAAAAGCTATACTTAAAAAAAACATTATAATAATACCTATTCTTTTTATCTTACTCCCCTCCCAATAATGTTATCTTCCATATAATATTATTCAACCCCTATTATAACAAATTAAAGTACATCATGTTATATATAATTATTGTCATTTATAAACTTTATAGTGTTTATAGTTGTTTTAAAACATTAAATACAACTAAAAAAACAAAAGGATGTCTCAGAATAGGGATAAGCCTATTTTTCATTATTGAAATGATGAAAATATATTTTATTTCATACAAAAAGAGTGCCTCATGAACTAAAAAGTTCATTTTGAGACACTCTTATATTTTTTATAATCTATCTAACAACTCTAATACATATTTTTTAACTTTATCATATGCACAATTATCTAGTGAGTATCCTAGTTCTATATCTCCAAAACCTTTAATCTCAGCATTTTCTTTTTTATTTAATAATTCTTGCATAATCTCAACTTCTATATACTCTCTTCCCTTTTCTTTTTCTAACATGGTAAATAACTCAAAATCCTGTATACCAAATCTTAAATTCTCCATTCTAACACTTCTAACTGGCTTTAAATCTTTTCCAGGATAAACAAAAAACATATCTCCAGCTTTCCAAATAGGGAATTTGTAACTTGAATCTTTCCAAGGGTCTTCTGTCCATAAATTATAGTCCCATCTTAAAAATCCATCAAGACCAAAGTAATAAGTATACCACCCTATTATTCTATTTTCTACAAAAGGAGAACTTATAAAACTATTTGGTTTCTCTGGAAAACAGCATACAAACCAAGTCAATATTCCACCTTTGTCGTTGATTTTTTTCTTTAGATTTTCTATATCTTTATAATTTTGGATAGTAAGTTTTAAATTTATTGACATATCATCAATTTCATCTTTAGCTCTATCTAAAAAATTTTGGTCGTGAGTTGCTGATTTATATTTAACTCGATGAGTGCTTACAGTAGAATTTATAAATTCTATACACTCTTTGACTACTTCTGGATTATTTGGTTCATCAGCTATAATCCTTACTCTATCCCATAATCCACATTCTATTAAATGATTTAACACTAATCCTATATATTCTTTTAAATCATTTGTATTATTTATAAATTTAAATACTTTATCACTTTCATCAAAATATCTTACTCTTATAGGGTCCTTATATCCTTCTACAGGGTTTCCAAACTCACCAGCACACCAATTACCTAATAGACCAAATAAATCTATCTCCTGAGCCATTTTATACTTATCAGCTATACTTATATACTTATCCATACTATCAAAGTTACATTTAATCTTTCCATCTAAACCTTTTGATACACTTACCATGTTATATTCATATAAGTTCGATGGATTTTTATAAACTTTATAACAACTTTGTCCTGCCCATGGATAATCTGAAACTATAACTGTTGCAACTTTTTCTCCTAAATAAGCCAGTTCTTTTAAATAGTTGTCGATTATTTCAAAATGGATATCAGACCATAACTCAACTTTATACATTCTAGCTAAACAACTTGGATGTTGCCATAAATCTAAAAAGAATTTACTTTCATCCAAAGGCTTTAATACAACATTTTTTACCTCTACAGGAATATCAATTGTACAAACTTTTTCTTCATCTTCATATCCAAAGCTTTTAAATATATCAATACCTATATTAAAGTTATTTTCTTCAAAATCTTCTGGTACTTTACCTTCAATCCAAAATGTTTGAGGTAAATATTGCTCTACTAATATATCTTTATCCCTTAAGATAGCATCATTTACAAATGCTTTTGTGTCATCTTGAACATATCCTAATATATTTATACTAAAATTATTTTCTAAGCTATTAGACACATTTAATGCTAATCTTACTCTATTTCCCAGACCTTTCCATGATATAGCATTGCTTTTATCAATTGTACAATTAAATTCTTCTGTTGCTTTTAGCATAATTTGAAATGCAAATTTTTCACCTTTAGCTACTACAATATCTAAATCCTTAGCTTCCCAAGTTTCAGACTCCATAACAGAATATTTATTGTGTTTGAATGTGCAATCTTTCAGTACATATGAAATTTCCATAGTTTAAATTCCTCCATATTTATACAATTTTATTCTATATTTTAAAATCGAACTATTTAACCTTTTATACCAGATAAAGACACTCCTTCAACAAATTTACTTTGTAAAATCAAATAGAAAATAAATGGAGGTAAAAATGTTATTGTCGCTCCTGCCATCATTTGTCCATAATTAGTTATCTGGAATGTTTTAAGAGTAGATAATCCAACTGTTAATGTCCTCATTGCATCTTTAGTTGTTGCTATAAGAGGCCACATAAACTCATTCCAAGCTCCCATAAAAGTAAATATTGCTAGTGTAATTAATGCCGGCTTAATTAGAGGTAATACTATTTGTATTAAAATCCTAAAGTCTGAACAACCATCTATTTTTGCTGATTCTAATAGCTCTTTTGGTACTCCTAAAATAGCTTGCCTCATTATAAATACACCAAATGCAGTTGGTATTGGCATAATAAGTGCAAGATAACTATTTATCCATCCTAAGTGCTTCATTATTATATAAAGTGGTATCATTGTAACTTGAGATGGTATAATTAAAGTCATTATCATAAATAAGAATAACTTATCACTACCTTTAAAATCCATCTTCGCAAAAGAATATCCTGCTAATGTACTAAATACTAAATTTAATAATACACCTGAAAAAGATACTATCGCTGTATTTAAAAAATATTGTACAAATCCTTTTTTAGTAAAGATATCTATATAGTTTTGAAGAGTTACTGTTGAAAAAGATATATCCAAACTATATGAGTTGTATGTTATCTTTAATGATATTATCAACATGTATATAAAAGGTACTAAACTTGCACATGCTATAAATAAAAGTAAACCATCACTCAATAATCTTCTTGTTGTTTTCATATTATACCTACCTTTCTAAAAATCTGAATTGTCTCGTTTTACAAGCTTGTTTTGTAAAATCGAAACTACTGCTATTAACAAAAACAATACGTTTGCTACAGTCATTGCATATCCAGAATTAAAGTTTTTAAAGTTTAAGTTAAATGCATGCATAACTATACTCATAGTAGATATACCTGGACCTCCACCTGTCACAGTATAAACTAGGTCAAATACTTGTAATGACCATATCGAACCTAAAAATACAACCATTATTGTAGTTGGTTTCAATAAAGGTACAGTTATTTTTATAAATTCTTGAAATTTTGTAGCTCCGTCAACCTTAGCCACTTCATAACAGTGCTTTGGTAAATTCATTATAGCTGAAATATAAATTACCATAAAATATCCTATATTTTTCCACATGGATATAAACATAAGCGTAGGTAATGCTGTCTTACTATCTCCTAAAAGTTTAGATGACTCTATTCCAAAAGTACCCAATATCTGATATATAATGGAACCTTCCCCATTCAATAAAGCCCTCCATACCATACCTATCAAAACCATAGATGATAATACTGGTATAAATATAGCACCTTTAGCAAATGAAGCTATTTTGCTACTTCCTTTTCCTGTAATCCAAACTGCCAAAATCAATGATAAGATAGTTTGGCAAGGTACTACAACAACAGTAAATTTAATAGTATTCATAATGGATACTTTTAATATTTCATCTGTAAATAATTTCTTATAGTTTTCTAAACCTATAAAGGTAGCTGGGCTAATAATATTATACTTTGTAAAACTAAAGTATATTGACATTATTATTGGTAGCACATAAAATGACACCAAAATTATTCCTAATGGCAATATATACATATACGGTTTAATATTTAATTTTATTTTTTTCCTTTTTGAATTCTCTTCAAAATCTCTAACTAAGTTTTCCATTTTATCCTCTCCAATATAAATATTAGCATTGTATTTATAAATACAATGCTAACTTTAATCTGTAAACTACTTTACAACATATTACAGCTTTAAACTTTTATTGTGCTAATAAATCGTTTGAATATTTTGCAGCATCATCTAATGCTTGCTTTGGAGTTTTATCTCCCGAAATCATAGTTTGAAGCTCTTTCCATAAATATTCATATATTTCAACTCCATGAGGACCTACTACCAGTGGTCTATATACATCTTTGTCATTTTCTACCATTTCCTTGAATCTTTCATCACCTTGGTACGGTTCACCTTTTGTTATTGGTGCTCTTGGTATTGATTTATGAAACTCTGTCATTGATTCAACACTCAACATATGTTGTATTAACTTGTATGCAAGTTCTTTATTTTTCGCTGTTGACATTAAAGATAAATGGTCTACTGCTCCAAAAGTTGCTGCTTTTTTATCTTCTAGCCCAGTTACAAATCCCCAATTTAAGTCTGGGAATGATTCATCAAATACGCTTGTTGCAGCAGAAGATAGCATTACTGTAAATGCTGCTTTTCCTGGTCCAAATACACTTTCTATCATTTCATTACTATCTTTGGATAAAGAATCTTCAGGCACATATGCTTGTAATTCTTTTAAGAAATTAGCTGCTTTTAAACCACTCTTATCATTAAACTTAACTGATTTTAAATCATCATTAAATATATCTCCACCAGCTTGCCATAAATAAGGATACCAGTTCCAGTTTAAATTACCAAAAGTTTTAGCTCCCCATCCTTGAGCCAATCCCCATTGGTCTACCTTTCCGTCACCATCAGTATCCTGTGTTGCTTTTTTACAAATTCTTTTAAAGTCTTCCCATGTTTTAGGAGGTTTTTCTCCTATTTTATCTAAAATATCCTTGTTATAGTATAATACACCTGGATTTGCTGCTTGGAATGGCATACCATACATTCCACCCATCATTTCAGATGTTTTTATATAAATAGACTGTTCTTTATCTTCTTTAGTTGCATAGTTAGTTAAATCTTCTACTGCTCCATTTTCTATAAACTGTGGATACATTTCTGCATACATATATCCTACATCTGGACCTTCACCAGCACTTATGGCTGTTGCAAATTTTTCTGAATAATTATCCCAAGGAATTATCTGTAAATCTACTTCACAGTTATTTTTTTCCTCAAATTTATCTAAAATAGGGTCCCAAACTTCCTTCATATTATTTTCTACTGGTGGCATCCAAAGAACTAGCTTTTCTTTTTTGCCATCCTTTTTTGAATCTTTTCCATTTCCACTTGAACACCCTGTTATAAGTGTTGTAGTCATAATTGCCACCATAGCTAGTGAACATAACTTTTTTAATATACCCACTTTTATTCCCTCCATTTTATTTTCTTTTTTCATTATAATTCTACATATTTTTATTCCATTTAAAATATTATCAAAGCATGTATTTATTGTCTAATCAGTTTTTTCTATTTACTTTTTTTTAATATAGTTTTTTTCTATGACAACGTTTACAATATTTCTAACGGATATTTTCCAATCTATTTTCACATATTTTAAAATTAATTACTCATATTTTTCAATACACAACAATAAAAGCTGTAGATTCTTACCTACAGCTTTTAAGTGATAGTACTTATTTATATTATTAATATGTTTTAAAATTTATTAAAATACTTTCCTTGCCTTAGTATTCATAGTGAATTACACCTTTATATTCATTAAAAATATCCTTATTTAACTCATCTCCGCCATCTATATTGGCACTATAGAAAATTGGTGGATTCTTTAATCCTCTATTAACTAATTCCTGAGTAACTTGAGCTATAATAGAATTCATCACAGTAGTTGCTATTACAGTAGAAGTTGGACTAACTCTTTGATTTAATCCATCTATTTCTACACAGGCATCTCCCTTTTGACCATGATTATCAATTACTAAATCGCATACTTCATAAAGATTTTTTCCTGAAGAATGTCTTGAAGATACGCTTTTTGAGTAACTTAAATTAGTTATACATATTACTATTGCCTTATTTTTTTTAGCTTCCATAGCAAACTCTATACTTACTGGATTTCTACCAGATACTGAATGAACTATAACTACATCTCCTTTTTTAATTGGAGTCTTATCAGCCAAAGCTATACCATATCCTTCGAGTCTTTCCATCTTGCTGGTATGAGTTATAGGTGCTGTATCTAACATTAGAGATTTTGCAAATACTGGATTTATAAGGACACATCCACCTGCTCTATAGAATAATTCTTCTGTTAGTATTCCTGCATGTGAAGCACCAAATGAAAATATAGCCTTTTTGTTTTCTATTGCTTCAACAAGGATTTGTACTGCTTTTTCCATATTGACTCTTTCTTCATTTTCTATTACATCAATTAATCTTCTTATCTCATCTATGTATTTAAATTTCATATCTATAATATTCCTCCAAATAATGAACCTATAAACTTACTGATTATACCAAATAATGAAAGGTCATTACCTCCAAATATTAGTATCCAATTTTGAATAGTTCCTGAGTAAATTACAGCAGATATTCCTACTAAAACTACCATAAATATTGCAGCTATAGCTGTACCTATTATAGCTCCACGTATACCACCTTGTGATTCTCCTATTACTGCTGCTGCTCCACACTCAAAGAAGGAAGTTATAACAAGTGGTATAAGTAACAAATTAAATACATTAAAGTAGTTACATATTAAAATCATAGCTGTAGATGTTAGCATAGCAACTAAGAATCCTATTAATACAGCATTTGGCTTATAGTTAAATAATATTGGACAGTCAAAAGCGGGTAGTGCATTCGGTACAACTTTTTCTGATATTCCTTGGAAGGCTGGCATTATTTGATTTATTAACATTCTTACCCCATGAAGCATTATTATAAGACCTGCTCCAAAAGAAAGACCTTGCTTTATTGCATACGTTCCAATAAACTCATTACTATCTTTAAACGCACCTGGTATTACTATCCCAACAACTATAAACATTAAAAACACTGCCATTCCACCACTTATAGATATTTCTCTAAAAAATGATAAACTTTGAGGTATGTTTATATCTTCTGTAGATTTTTCTTTATTTCCTACTAATTTAGCAACAAATCCTGATATAAGTGCTAAACAACCAGATGGATGACCTAATGTAAAAGAATCATCTCCTATAACATCAAACACGTATTTTCTTAATAACCAAGGCATTATTGACCAATAGAGTGCTGATAATACTGCTGCAAAAGCTATTAATACTCCACCATTTAATCCAGCTTCAACTCCTGAAGCTACAAATATGAATGGGAACCAATAAAGCATGTGACCTGTTAAGAAGATTGTCTTAATAGGAGTAAATCTTGCTATCATTAGGTGAATAGCTAAACCCGCAAACATTGCTAAACCTATAATTCCACCATAACTTGCAGTAAAAGTAACATCACTTAAACCTTTTGTTACTGCACCACCACTTATACTTTGGAAAGCTCCATTAATTGGTGCTATTGAACTAACTAACATACCTGTTCCAGTCTCCATAATTATAATTCCGAAAGCTGCAAGTAGTGACCCCTTTATAACATCAGATGCTTTCTTCTTCTGTAGTACAAGACCAAATGCTGCTATTAATCCAATTAACATAGATGGATTACGTAAAATATTATTTGAAATAAACTGAACCTCCCATGACTAAAGTCACAGGGTTCCTGCTTCATAGAATTTTGCATACTAAAATATGTCCTACTAATTCTCCACAGGCTATCCCCGTAGTTCCTACGGTTCTTACATAAGTTATTTATTTTGAATTGTTATTAGTCTTAATCCTTCTTTTAATATATTTATACTTGCATTTATATCTCTATCGTGAGTTTCATTACAACTAGGACAAATCCATTCTCTTATATTTAAGTTCTTCACTTCCTCGTTTTTATACCCACATTTATTGCATATTTGTGAACTTGCAAAGAATTTACCTACCTTTACAATTTGTCTACCATGCCAATTAGCTTTGTATTCTAATTGACGAATAAACTCTGACCATGACACATCAGAAATTAAGCGAGATAGTTTATGATTTTTAATCATATTCTTTACTTGTAAATCTTCTATGCAAATAATATCATTCTCTTTTATTAATTTAGTAGATAGTTTTTGTAGAAAATCCTTTCTTTGATTGGCTATATGTTCTTGAAGTCCTGCAACTTTTAATCTTGCTTTATTTCTATTTAAACTATCGATTGTTTTTCTCGATAATTCTCTTTGTAATTTAGCAAGTTTGTTTAATGACTTCTTAAGATACTTAGGATTTTCTATAAATTCTCCACAACTTGAGATACAAAATTCTTTAATTCCTAAATCTAAACCTATCTGATTATTAGTATTTTCAAATACTTCAATATCTACATCAGTACAGCATAATGATACATAATATCTACCACTTGGTTCTTTAGATATAGTAGCATTAAGTATTCTCCCTTGAGGTACTTGTTTATCCCTTATCTTAACCATACCAAGTTTAGGTAGTTTTATATGTTGACCACAATACATAATGTTTCCATTTGTAAAGTTAGTTTTATATGAAAATCTATTAATTTTCTTTGATTTAAATTTAGGAAATCCTGCTTTTTCTTTAAAGAATTTTTTATATGCATTATCTAAATCTTTTAAGGCGTTTTGTAGTGAAAATTTGTCAGGTTCCTTAAGCCATTTTAATTCTTTTTTTAAATTGGTCAAATCAGAACTACACTGTTTATAAGTAAAAGTTTCTTTATCGTTTTTATAAACTTCTATTCTTTTAGCAAGATATTTATTATATACAAATCTACAACATCCAAAAGTTTTGTTAATTAACTCTTGTTGTTTTTTATTTGGATACATTCTAAACTTATAAGCTTTTTCCACTGCTATCACCTCACTTTAATTGTTTTTTGATACACTTTTTAATGATTTTATCATATTTAATATATTATATAATGCTGTAGTGAATAATTTATTAATCACCTATAATAATGTTAACAAATGTAATTATTTAAAACAATTATTTAGAAGGTTTTATATTTAATTTTAAATAACATATTTAAGAACCGTAAGTCTTAACTTTTATCATTTTTGAGGTTGTCGTTCACATAAGTTCGCTACTACCTATGCAGTTCTCTTATGAACTTCTTACACTTTCACATAAGCACAGACTATATCTTATCCTTCGGCATTATCCGTTAAGGTCTACCCACTTCCACTACCAATAGCTTGTAGTGTACTTCCCTCAAGAGGAATAGTCGTTGAAGTTTCTCCTATTCGGAGTTTACCTGCTGATTGCCCATTTTAAAGTACTTAGGGTTTAACCTTATACCATCTAACCAATTTTTTCTACTTTCGTAACTTTCACACTTAGGTTTATTTCATCCTTATGTTTTAGTTTGATTAGCTTTAGGGGTTTCCAGCAATTCAAGTAGTATTGGATAGGTTCTATCCTATCTCTACATATAGGTTTCCCTATATGCTGACTATTTTAGCTACTAACTCATGACTAAAGTCACGAGTGTGCGTAGCTATTTTTTAATCAAGCATTATATTTTTTAGTGATAGGTCAACTGTTTAAGTTTTCTACCACTAAATCCCTCCTCTCTTTCTTACTATTTTTGAATTTAGTAAGTTTTTATTTTATTCTGATTAACTTAAATTTACTTTTTAAAACTTATACTATTTCTTATCATTTTTATCACTTAAAAAAGTTTGAACAACTTCTGTGACTTCTGCTAAATCCATGTACTTTTTAACTGGATATACATCTACATTACAAGTTCCTTTTAATTCATTTAACAATTCTTGACTTGTGAATATACAGTCACAATCAGCACCTCTAGCTGAATTTATATCTGTATTTTCTACTTCACATTCTATACCTAACTGCTTTAGAGCCTTTTGTATTGTCATTTTTAATACCATTGATGAACCTACACCAAAACCACATACTGCTAATATCTTCATTTTTCATTCCTCCTAATTTTGCTTATTTATAAGTTCTAGTATTGAACTTTTATCACCATTAATTATTAGTTTTACATTTTCTTCCTCGTACATCATCTCTGATAGTGATGCTAATGCTCTAATGTGAGTAGTGTTATCTACAGCAGCTAATACCATAAATATATTTACTGGTTTTCCTAATAAATCAATTTCATCTTCTACTATAAGTAAAGACATAGCAAGCTTGTTTACGCCCTCTTTAGAACTTGCATGTGGTAGAGCAAATCTATCAGCCAAAACAATATAAGGTCCATATTTCTCAACTGACTTTATCATATTTTCTATATATAACTCTTCTATAGAATTATCTTCTAACAATGGCTTTGAAGCTATTTTTATTGCTTCTTTCCAATCTTTAACATTTCTTATTATGTTGACCCTTTCTGCATTAATTAATTCCTTTAACATCGGTTGATACATCTCTCCTTCATCTATCTTATGTATTATGTTTAATAAATCAGCTTTTAGTGCTTCTTCATTATTAATAACTCCATTTTTTCTTATTGCTTGCATTATTAGTTCAAGATTGAAATACTTCTCATTTTCTTTTACACTTATGAGTTTGTTCATAAGTAATTGAATATCTGATGCTGTTAAAAGAGGATTTACAACTATTACATTACTTATGTTTTGTATGTTTATAGTCGTAATTATGTAATCATAGTATACATTTACATCTTTTAGTTGCTTAATAGATACTATACCGACTATTTCTATAGTTGGTATGTATTTGTATAGTTGTATTTCCAAACTCTTTGATACCATAAGACCATTAGGGCAAACCAGTAATACTTTATTTCTTCTTAGGCCATTGTCCCTAGACCCTCTTAAGTATCCTCCAAAATACGCTGCTATAAATCCTATCTCTTCTTCCCTTATTCCCTCAAATACAGGAAACTCTTCTTCATTTTCTATAATTGATTTTATAATTTTATAAAGTGACTTATGTTTATACTTAGTCTCATCTAACATAGGGTTGCTAATAGGGAACTTAAATCTTATCCTATTATAAGAAGAATTTAGATGCCTTAAAATATTTTTCTTAAACTCATGTTTACTTTCTAATTTTATTGCTGTATTCACTTCAAACTTGTCTATAAGTTTATCTACATATTCTTCAACAACATCTTCCTTAACTTCACTATTTAAGCTGGGAAGTGAACTTATGTAAGTGCATATATAGGCTTGTTCATTTTCATTAGCTTCTTCACATAAAAGTTCTTTACAATTACTAAAGTAACTAATTTTTTTAGCTTCATTTAGATATTTATATGAGTATAATGTTTTCCCATCCCTTATCCTTTTATTTAGAAATTCCACAAACTTAGTTAGATTTAATAAAGAATAATCAGTAAGTTTTATATGTCCTTTTGTGTCGAAACTACTTACTTCCTTACTTATAGAATTAATTTCCAGTACATTTTCTTGAACAATTATCAGAAACAGCTCTCTAATAACGTATTCATCACCTATAATTTTGTACTTTCCCTTATACTCTAATCTTAATCCCATTGTTTGAAGGTATTTTTTTACATCAGTTATTGTTTGTACTACTGTGTTTTTTGAAAGCAACATTTCATTTGTTAGCTTTTCTATTGATATTTTTTCACCAAGTAATATTTTGTTTAATATAAAAGTTTTTCTATAGTCACTATCTAAAAATTTATCTTCTTCAGCTGAAATTATTTTTCTTGCATTACCTAAGTTACCTTCAAATATAAATTTGTGTTTTACATTTTTTATATTACCACTTTTTCCTAGTTGTTTATTTATAGCTAGGATATCGTAATAAATAGTTCTTTTTGATACGTCAAACTTTTCTTGTAGTTCTTGTGATGTTACATTGTTATTTTTAATAATAAAATCTAATATTTTTTTAGCCCTCTCCTTCATACTACCTCCTTAATTTTATTATCTACATTTTACATATATAATGCCATACCAAATAATTGCACATGATTTAATATTATTTTATAAATTTGCACAATTTAACTCTAATCTAAAAGATATATAATTCTAAAGGTATTTAAAAATGTGAAAATGACCCATATCATTTATACAAAGAAATAAGCTAATTTTAACAAATAAAAAATTAAACTCTCTTAACCAGTATCAAAAAACAAGATATAATTAATATAAAAAAACAAGATTAATTAGCAAATAATTTCTATAATAAAAGAGAGCTCTCACACATCAATTTAGAATTTTTTGTGCAACAGCTCCGTTTTTATTCATTTAAAATTTATTTTTTAGGTCTAAGCTCATCCTTATCTCTTTTTACTTCTTCTAATATTTCTTTCAAATTGTACTCAACACTAGAAAGCACATCTTCCGCATACTCAATCGACCCAATTCTTATCTCATTGGCTATTCTCTCGGCTCTATCAACTATATCCTTAGCTCTTTGGTCTGCTTGAACAACAGGTTCACTAGATTCTACATATGCCTTTACTACATCTTCGGAATTTTTCTTTAATTCTTCTATATTTTCTTGATATTCTTGTTGTATTCTCTCAGCTTCTTTTTTCGCTTGTTCAACTATATTTGTAGCATCTTGCTTAGCTTGACTTATTATTTTATTTCTTTCTTTATTAATCCATACTGCCTGTGTTACTTCTTCTGGTATTAAAGTTCTTATATCATTAATTATTGCCAAAACTTCGTCTTTATCTACTGTGCATTTATGTGAGAAAGGAATTGTAGAAGCACTTCTAAATATCTCCTCTAACTGCTCAAATAGTTCAACCATTTCTAAATCTATCTTCATGTATCAATTACCTCCACTAGTTTTTTTCTTTAATTCTTCCAAAACAATCTTTGGAACCAAATTTTTTATATCAGCATCAAAGAGCAAAACCTCTTTTATTAAAGATGAACTTATAAATGAATATTTTGTACAACTTGGTAAAATTATAGTCTCTATATCTGGATTAAGCTCTCTATTCATATGCGCCATTTGAAGTTCATAGTCAACATCAGCACCACTTCTCACACCTCTAACTAGTGCTCCAATCCCATTTTCTTGACAGTAATTTATTAACAAACCATCAAAAGTCACAACTTTTATATTATTTAAATGGCTTGTACTTTTTTCTATAAGCTTTACTCTTTCATCAAAGCTAAATAGACCCTTTTTATTAGGATTATTTAATACTCCTATTTGTAATTCGTCAAATAACTTCGAAGCCCTGCAAATAATATCTAAATGTCCATTAGTAATTGGGTCAAAGCTTCCTGCAAATATAGCTTTTCTAAGTTTATTTTCCATATTACTCCTCCATCTTGTAAAAAGTTAATGTAGTATTTCCATATTTCTTATCTCTAGTTTTCTCTAATTTACATATTTTATCTGGAAATAAATCATTAGTATCATGTTCTACAACTATTATTCCATCTTCGTTCAATAGATTGGAATTATCAATTTTTTTAATAGCTTCTATAAACATATTTTTATAATATGGAGGGTCCATAAAAATTATGTCAAACTTACTATTTTGCAATTTAAGTTTATCTATGGCAGTTTTAAAATCAAGGTTTAAAATAATACTTTCATTTTCAACTCTTGCCTTTTTTATATTAGACTTAACAATATTTATACTTTCCTTACTGATATCTACAAAAGTACATGCCTTGGCACCTCTAGATAAGCACTCTATTCCTAAAGAGCCAGTCCCAGCAAATAAATCCAGAACTTCACTTTCCATTATATATGAATTTATCATATTAAATAGAGACTCTTTTACCCTATCTGTAGTTGGTCTTACATCTTCATTTTTTGGAGTATTTAGTTTCAATCCTCTCGCTTTTCCTGAAATTACTCTCAATATGACAATCTCCCTTCAGCACATTATTACATTAGTAATATTTTAACATAATTTAAAATTAATTTAATGAAATTTCTTTCAATGTATCTTTGAATTTATCTATAATTTCTTTTTTGAGTGCCATGTTTTCTTTTAATTGTAGATTATTATCTTCACCCAATATATAGCGAGCTTCTTGCTGTGCTAACTTCAATATTTTTATATGCTTAAACAGGTTTGCTACCTTAAGTTCTGGAAGACCATGTTGCCTTGTCCCAAAAAATTCTCCAGGACCTCTTATTTCTAAATCTTTCTCTGAAATCTTAAAACCATCATTGGTCTCTTCCATTATAGCCATTCGTTGCCTACATACATCTGTTTTAGAATCATAAATTAGTACACAATACGATTTATAACTACCTCTTCCAACCCGACCTCTAAGTTGATGTAATTGTGCAAGTCCAAATCTCTCTGCATTTTCTATTATCATTAATGTCGCATTTGGCACATTGACACCGACTTCTATAACCGTTGTTGAAACTAAAATATCTATTTCTTTATTTTTAAAACGTCCCATTACTTCGTCTTTTTCACTTGACTTCATTTTACCATGAAGCAACCCAAGCCTTAAGTCATGGAAATATTCAGCTCTTAATTCCTCAACAAGTTCAACAGCTGATTTAGCTTCTATAGCTTCACTTTCTTCTACCAAAGGACATACAATATACACCTGTCTTCCTGATTCAACCTCTCTTCTTACAAGGTTGTTATATGCTCTATCTCTCTTACTTTTTTCAATAGCAAGCGTTTCTATTGGCTGTCTTCCTGGAGGAAGTTCATCTATAATAGAAATATCTAAATCTCCATAAAGTATAAGTGCTAAGGTTCTCGGTATTGGCGTTGCTGTCATTACCAGTATATCTGGATTTGCACCTTTCAATGAAAGTTTACTTCTTTGCATAACACCAAATCTATGCTGTTCATCCGTTATAACTAAACCAATTTTATTAAATTCAACCTTATCTTCAATTAGTGCATGTGTACCTATCAATATATCAATTTCATTATTTTTTATTTGTTCTAATACTGTATCCTTTTGCTTTTTTGTAAGACTACCTATTAGTAGACCTACATTTATTCCAAAATCTTTTAGAGACTCAGTAAGCGAAATGTAATGTTGCCCTGCTAATATCTCTGTAGGAGCCATCAAAGCACCTTGATAACCATTTAAAACACAATTTGCAAGTGCTAAGAGAGCTACTACTGTCTTACCACTCCCTACATCACCTTGAACCAATCTATTCATTATTTTCTCTGAATTCATATCTTGTATAATTTCATCTAATGCTCTATTTTGAGCTTTAGTCAGTTTAAATGGTAAAGCACTCATTATTTTTTTTAAATCTTTACTTGTTTCAAATTTTATTCCATTTTCTTTATTTCTTCCACTTTTAAATACAAACAACCCTAGTTGTAGTATAAGTAACTCTTCAAATACAATTCTATATAAAGCTATCTTTAATGATTCTTTATTAATTGGTGAATGTATATTTCTAACAGCAAAATCTATACTACATAACCTATATTTCTCTATAATTCTCTGTGGCATATATTCTTGTATAATTAAGTTTTTATCTTCAAGCACTGTTCTAATTATACTCATAATTTCTTTATTTGTAACACCATATGTAAGCTGGTACACAGGCATAAATCTACATGTATTCTTAGGTGAATTAGTAAGATATTCTAATTCACATGATGTAAGTTCTAAATAATTAAATTTTTTCTTAACCTTCCCAAAAACTAATATTGAATCTCCTGGACGAAATGTATTTTTTATATAGCTCTTATTAAAAAATACTAATTTAGCTAAGCCTGTCTCATCTTTTACATCAATTTTTGTTAAAGTCATACCTTCTTTTGGACTAAATGTATTTATACTTGATATTACTGCTTTTATTGTAACTTTCTCATTATCCTCTAATTGTGCTATTTTCTTTAGATTGTTTCTATCTTCAAATTGTCTTGGAAAATAATACAATAGGTCTTTTAATGTAAATATACCCAATTTATTTAGCTTATCTGCTTTTTTAGGTCCTATTCCTTTAACATATTGAACATCTTTATATAAATCCAACAAATATATCACCTACTACACAAAAATCCTGTACAACCAATTTTATAAAAGCTACTTGGTCATACAGGTTCTTATAATCATTATTCAACTGAAATTAAGTAATAATAAAGAGGTTGTCCTCCATAATATAACTCTACATCTACATCTTCAAATTTTTCTTCTAAAGAAGTACGTAGTTCATTTGCTTGAGATTCTGTAACATCTTCACCAAAGAATAATGTTATTATAGCAGTATCTTCATCAACCAGCTTTTCAATAAGGTTTGATGTTACCTCATCCACATAATCTCCTGCTGATAATAAATTCCCTTCTGCAATTCCAATTATATTACCTTCTTTAACATCAATTTCATTCATCACTGTATCCCTAACAGCAAAAGTTACTTGACCTGACTTAACTGAGTTTAAAGCGTTCATCATAGCTTCTTTATTTTCATCTTCGCTTAATTCTCCATTAAAGGTTACTAATGCAGCAAATCCTTGAGGTGTGTTTTTTGTAGGTACAACTATTATATTTTTATCGCTCAATTCTTTAGCCTGATTAGCGGCCATTATTATATTGCTGTTATTTGGGAAAATAAATATGTTTCTAGCATTTATATTCTTTATGGCATTCATAAAGTCTTCAGTACTTGGATTCATAGTTTGACCACCTTCTATTATATGGTCAACTCCAAAATCTTTAAATATATTTGCCAATCCTTCACCCATAGAAGTAGCTATAAATCCAAACTCTTTTTCTTCCTCTAAATTTTCACTACCATTTTCTTTCTTTTCTTCTACATCTAATAATGTATTTTCATGTTGTAACTTCATATTTTCTATTTTTATAGTTAATAACTGACCGTACTTTAGAGCTTCTTGAAGTACATTTCCTGGGTCATTAGTGTGTACATGTACCTTTATGACTCCATCATCTCCAACTACTGCTAGGCTATCACCATAAGCCATCATTATATCTCTTATTTTAGTATCTTCTATTTTAGAACTTTCTAGTATAAATTCTGTACAGTAGCAATATTTTATATCATCCGTGCTAGTAGTACTTTTTGCAAAGTCCATGCTTGCTGAAATATTAGTATCTAAGTCAGCATTTTTTATTTCTATATTATCGCCTTTTATAGAAGCTAACATTCCTTCATATATAAGTACAAGACCCTTTCCACCAGAATCAACTACACCAGCTTCTTTTAAATTTTTTAGAAGGTCTGGAGTTCTTTCTAGTGAAGAATTAGATTCCTTCACAAGCATACTTAAAAACCTTACTATATCTTTCTCTTTTTTTGCAGTTTTTATTGCAAACTCTCCACTCTCTCTAACTACAGTAAGTATAGTTCCTTCAATTGGTTTTATTACAGCTTTATATGCTGTATCTGAACCATTTTTAAAAGCTTTTGCTAAATCTTCTGTTGATAATTTACTTTTTCCTTCTATAGATTTAGCTATACCTCTGATTATTTGTGAAAGTATAACTCCTGAGTTTCCTCTAGCTCCCATTAAAGAACCTTTAGACAATGCTTTTCCGATATCTGATATATTATCATTTTCCACTTTTGCTAATTCTTTTAAGGCATAAGATATTGTTAATGACATATTAGTTCCTGTATCTCCATCTGGTACAGGGAATACATTTAACTTGTCAACTAAATCTTTATTGTTTTGGAGATTGTTTGCACCTGAAATAAACATCTCTCTTAACCTTTTACCATCTATATACTGAATCATTTGTTTCCTCCTATGAAATTACTTAACTCTTATTCCTTGTACATTAATATCAATTCTAGTAACTCTTACGCCAGTCATTTTTTCAACTACATATTTTACCCTATCTATTATATTATTGGCAACAGTAGATATATTTGTACCATATTGTATTATAACATAAAGTTCTATTGCTATGGCATCTTCTTCTACTTCCTCAACTCTAACACCTTTAGTGGCATTCTCACCTTTTAATAACTCTACTATTCCTTTAGACTTATATGCTAAACCTACTAAGCCATAACTTTCCATTGCAGCTCTATATACGACTTGAGCTATTACTTGATTATCTATTTCTATACTTCCATATTGATTCGTTACCTTTGCACTCATGGTTGACCCCCTTAAGCTTATTTTTATTAAAAACATTTCTTAATTTATTTTTTACTATTTTTACTTATTTATTATATAAAATTATAATCATATCATACTATAAATATGGTATAATTTAAACCTAGAAAAGTTTTTGGATAAAATTTCTTCTATAGTATATATATTCAAAGAAAAATAACAATTATTTTCCAAATATATTTACTTTATATAAAATTATATATATAATTTTATATGATAATAAGAAATTCTTCAATATGTGTAAGGCAAATATATATTTCTATTGCAAATTTTTGTTATTTATGATAATATAAATATGTTTTTAGTCTTTAAATAGTTATCATTTTAAGGAGGTGTGCGTAGATGGCAAAAGTATGTAGCGTATGTGGTAAAGGTAAAGTTTCTGGAAACCAAGTATCACACTCAAATAAACATAATAAAAGAACATGGTCAGCTAACTTAAGAAGCGTAAGAGCAATTATAGATGGAGCTCCTAAGAGAGTAAAAGTTTGTACTAGATGTTTACGTTCTGGTAAAATTGAAAGAGCTTAGTAACCACGTTTAAAAGCCTACTTCCGTAAGTAGGCTTTTTAATTTAATCATTTTTGCTCTTTCTCATGAATTTTAGGATTATATTTGAAATCCATTTTGGCAATTTTATTGTTACTACTTTCATCAATACTCACCCCACACTTTATAGTTAAAACTATTTTAACAAAAAAATAATAATGCTCCACATCCAATAAGTATTAATGCGGTAAGTGCTGACCAAATCCAGCCAGGAAGCAACATTGACAGAATTACAGCCATTCCTGTTGCCAAACATAGTATTCCTAGCAATACCTTAGACTTGTTATTTCTCATGGAACACCTCCACATAGAACCTGTATCTACAAATATTTTCATATTCAAGTTTATGCGACAGTTTCCCATTTTAGACCAATAAACATATTATGTAATTTTAATTTTTCATACTAGAATTATTACTGCACTCTGATATAGATTCTACAATATCCAAAATTCCTTTTTTTCTACTTAACCTTTCAGGTCCACTATATAAAACCACTGGTATAACTTTAGGAAGTTTAAAATTTTTATCTTCTATTTCTTCAAGACTCTTTTTCATAATGAAGCTTTTCCAAATTTGTTCTCTATACGATTTCAATCTTGGGACAATATCAGTATCCATTTCTGTTTGAAATTCTAACACTATATAATGTGATACTTTACCTTTTTTAGAAAATACCTTATAAATTATATCAACTTCCTTTCCTTTATATTCACATATAAAAGATGTTTCTAACTCTATATTTTTAAGAGTTAATTCTTTTGCTATTGAGATACTTGTAAAATTTTGAATCAAACTTAAAAAACTTTCTTTATCTGAATACATTCTTCTATACTCTTCTCGTTTTTCGTTGCTTCTTTTTAAATTCATACATTTCCTCCCAGATTATAGACTTTCTATATTTTAATAAAGACAATCTATAAATTTTATTTTTTAATTTTCACTAGTGATTATTGACACTTGTGTGTAAAATATCCAGTAAAGATATTTTTTTATATTTTTATTAAAAGATATAAATTTTTATATTTTAATATATTGATATTGACGTTACGTAAAAGTGTATATTTAATTTATAGGAGGTATTACTAATGGAATATACAGTTCAAAAATTAAGCAATATAGCTGGTATAAGTACCAGAACACTTAGATATAACTAGCCAACCTTTGACAGCCTAAGTGCATTAAAAGAACACCATAATAAATTACCAGCTAAAAGAAAACAAATTGATTTACTTATAGAAAATGTAACTAAAACTATAGCTCTAAAGGAGGGAAAATACGTTATGACAGATATAGAGAAATTTGAAGGTTTTAAAAAAAAGATGATTGATGAAAACGAAAAAAATTATGGAGCTGAAATTAGAGAGAAATATGGTAAAGATACAATAAATACATCAAATAAAAAACTTAAAAATATATCTAAACAAGATTATGAAGATTGGCAAAATCTAAGTGTCGAAATAATTAGTAAACTTAAAAAAGCTTTTAAAACTGGTGATGCCTCTAGTGAACTAGCTCAGGAAGTTGCAAGATTACATCATAAATGGTTGAGTTACACTTGGAACACATATTCTAAGAAAGCTCATGTCTCTTTAGCACAGATGTATGTATGTGATGAACGCTTTACATCATATTATGATAAAGAACAGCCCGTACTAGATATATTTTCATCATTTCAACAATGAAAAAGAGACTTGTCTCTGTTTTGAGACAGTCCCTTGTATAATTATATAATCGACATACAATAATAACAAATAATATAAAAATTACTTATACTATTTATGTTGCAAATAAAAAATTGTTTTATTGAATTTTTATAAAACTATTGAATTTTTATAAAACTTATGTAATATAAAAGTCTATATTATAGACTTGATTATGGAAAGAAAACTATCAAAATCATTACAATTAGATATACTATCTCTAATATCATTGTCATTAATTATCTTTAAAAAGATATCATAAATGGAGTTTATTTTTGTATAATCATCTTTATTTATAGCTAACATCATAATCAGTTTAACAGTAGAATCTTTGTTCCAATATATTGGTTCATTTAATATAGAAATACAAATCTTAGTTTTTATAGAGCTTAATTCCATAGGATGGGGTATAGCTAAAAAATCATCTATATTGGTAGAAGATAAACTTTCTCTATAAAATACAGATTCAGTAAATGATGGAAACACAATTTCATTTTGAGTTAATTTGTTACACATCAAATTTATAAGCTCATCCTTATTTTTAATTTTAGGATTAACAATAAATAAATTTTTATCAAAAAAATTGTCCAAAAGATTACTATAAGTATGAGAATCATTAATTATTGATTTAGATATATTCTCAATATCTTTTTTTAATAGTTTTAAATCTACTAGTACAACAGGTATACTATCATGGTTTAAGGGAATCGTTGATATTATTATATCTACATCTGACAATTTACTAGCTAAAAATTGATTAAATGATAGACATTGAAGTATATTTATTTTATCATGAAAAACTTTATTTAATTGAACCTCTAATAATCTACTTGAACCATACCCTGAACCACATACTAATACTACGTTTTTGCACTTAATATTATTTTGAAAAAATCTCTCAATTCCAGCACCTATATGAAGAGATACATATCCAATTTCATCTTCTGTGAAAGAGTAAATACTTTTTTTAAAAACTTTTTCTATAGCATTTAAAGTTATTTCAAATGCTAAAGGATAATTACTCTTTATTGTATTTATAAGAGGATTCACCTTGTTTAAATTATAAGATTTAGAGTTAAGAATTGATTTAAAGTGGAGTACTAAATCATTAAATAATACGCTATCACCCCTAAGGTCAAAAGTATATTGATTGTTGATTACTTCTAAAATTTCTTCAACATACTCCATAATTTTAGTATCCACTCCATTGGAAACGTTATCCAAAAGAGAGCTTTTAGTTATAAAATGATTGTATAGATAAATTCTGTCTGCTTTTGAAATAATTACAGTATATTTGCTCTCAATATAATCAAATATATTTTCAACAGCAGTATTCAATTCAAAATTTGTTAAAACAATATCTAAGGCATTATCTAAGCAGTAATCATCAAGTATTCTACTTATAGTGATAGCTAGATGGATAATGAAGTTTTTTAGATTAAAATCCAAGAAATTGATATTAAATTTATTAATTTCACTTAGTACTATCTTTTGAAGTTCTATTAAATCTACATTATTAAATAATTCTATTTCTTTATCTGTAATTCCAATTATATAATTCTGAACCTCCCATGACTAAAGTCACAGGGTTCCTGCTTCATAGAATTTCGCATACTAAAATATGTCTTCTCCACAGGCTATCCCCGCAGTTCCTACGGTTCTTACATAAGTTATTTATTTTTAACTTTTATTAGTCTTAATCCTTCTTTTAATAAATTGTCCACAACTTGAGATACAAAATTCTTTAATTCCTAAATCTAGACCTATCTGATTATTAGTATTTTCAAATGCTTCAATATCTACATCAGTACAGCATAATGATACATAATATTTACCACTTGGTTCTTTAGATACAGTAGCAACTAAATATATTAATTAAATCTTCTTCAATTTCATTTGTTAATACTGGAGGTCTATATTTTACACACCATGCTATATGGTATTGTACTAAATATACATATCTGGGTCACTTCAATTTTTCATCACCCATCCTAATATTAACAAGTGCAATTTTTTTAAACAAGTATTTTAAAGAATTTTATATTTATTTTTAAATAACATATACAAGAACCGTAAATCTTAAATTTTATCATTTTTGAGGTTGTCGTTCACATAAGTTCGCTACTACCTATGCAGTTCTCTTATGAACTTCTTACACTTTCATGTAAGCACAGACTATATCTTATCCTTCGGCATTATCCGTTAAGGTCTACCCACTTCCACTACCAATAGCTTGTAGTGTACTTCCCTCAAGAGGAATAGTCGTTGAAGTTTCTCCTATTCGGAGCTTACCTGCTGATTGCCCATTTTAAAGTACTTAGGGTTTAACCTTATACCATCTAACCAATTTTTTCTACTTTCGTAACTTTCACACTTAGGTTTATTTCATCCTTATGTTTTAGTTTGGTTAGCTTTAGGGGTTTTTAGCAATTCAAGTAGTATTGGATAGGTTCTATCCTATCTCTACATATAAGTTTCCCTATATGCTGACTATTTTAGCTACTAACTCATGACCAAAGTCACAAGTGTGCGTAGCTATTTTTTAATCAAAATTCCTATTTATCATGTTATTAGAAATACATCTTCGAATATCTATTTCTTTCCCTTCAACTTTCACTCCATAATATGGCTTAGAAACTAATATTAAATTATACTTTGACAGAATAGACTTTATTCTTTTTATATCATTTAGTATTGTAACCTTGCTTACGTACAAGCTATTAGCTAAATCTTCTAGTTTTATATATGTATTGTTATAAAGAATATATTTTAATATATATTGATTTCTTTCCATAGGAGAATCTGGTATTTCACTTGAATCCATAATATCATCAGATATTAATGCTAGATACTGTTGGTATAATGCTAAATTAAGAATCTCTATATAATACCCTTCCCCTTTTTTTATTTTAATAATAGCACCATTTTTCTCTAAAGTTTTATTTATAGAAGTAATATCAGTTCTTATAGTTCTCTCACTCACTTTTAAATAGTTACTTAAAGTTTTACAAGTAATTTTATCATCACTTTCATTTAATAGTTTAAACAAAGCGAGTAATCTCTTATGCATAAATATCCCCCCTTATAGAATTTCTTCTAAATTATACTATTTTCATTCCTATAATACAATTAATCTAATAAAATTGTATTATAATAATTTATTTCCAGTTTAAAGTGGAAATTAGTTATTATCATAATATAAATTTCCATGTCGAAGTGGAAATTAGTTATATTTAATTTAATTGGGATAACGATTACAATAGAAATATAAGTTAAGACATTAAGAAATGGAGTGGAAAAAATATATGATACTACAAGAAAAGAATATATTTATAGATAAAGACCTAAAAAGCAAAGAAGAAGTGCTAAATTTTATTGCAGATAGAGCTTATATACTGGGCATTACAACTAATAAAGATGCTCTTCTAAAAGATCTTTTAAAAAGAGAAAATGAATTTCCAACAGGAATACGAGATGGATTTGCAATACCTCACACAAAAAGTGCAAATGTAGAAGAACCCTCTATACTCTATATTAAAACAACTCATGAGTTAGAATGGAAAACTTTAGATGATAGCAAAGTTAGATATATATTTAGTTTATTAGCTCCACATGAAAATGAAGGAAATATACATTTAAAAACTTTGTCTAAATTAGCCACATGTTTAATGGAAGATGATTTTATAAGTGAAGTTAAAAATGCTAGTGATGCAAATCATTTAGTAAAATATATAACTAATAAAATGAAGGAGGAATAATTATGAAAATAGTAGCAGTAACATCATGTATAGCAGGATTAGCACACACACCTATGGCAGCAAAAGCTTTAGAACAAGCTGCATCAAAAATGGGTCATGAAATCAAAGTAGAACAACAAGGTGCTATGGGACAAGTAAATGCTATAACAAAAGAAGAAGCTCAAAGTGCAGATTTTGTGCTTATAGCATCTGACCAAACTATATCCGGAATGGAAAGATTTGATGGTAAAAAAGTACTAAAAGTTAAGATAGGCGTTGCGTTAAAAAAACCAGAAGCCGTCTTAACAAAGTGTATAGAAGCTATCTCTTAATAAAAAAATCTCACCCTAATATAGAATGAGAAAATAAAAAAAAATAAAATTGTCTAATGTAATTATAACATATTATCAAAAATATAACAAACTTATATAGGAGGAATTAAAAATGAGTAAAAAAAATAAATCTCTTTTAAGTGAACTTAAAAGTCACTTGATGACAGGAATTTCATATATATTACCACTTATAATAGGCTCATCTTTAGTTGTAGCTATACCAAAGCTTACAGCTCTAGCAATGGGAATAACAAGTTTAGATGTTTATGAAAATGTATCAGGTTTTTATCACATTCTTTACTTGATGGAACAGGTAGGTTGGACTGGTATAGGTCTATTAAATACTGTATTAGCAGGGTTTATAGCATTTTCAATAGGTGAAAAACCAGCTATGGGTGCAGGTTTCATTGGTGGACTCATAGCAAGTAATACTAACGCAGGATTCTTAGGAGCAGTAATAGCAGGTTTCTTTGCTGGATATATCTGCAAATTTTTAAAGGAAAAAATTAAAATATCTGGTTCAGCAGCAGGAATGATGCCACTTATAATAATGCCACTTATAACAGTTGGTTTAACTGGTTTTTTAATGAGTGTCATATTGGCAGGACCTTTAGGAAACATAAATACTTCATTAAATGCTTGGGTAGCTGAAATGTGTCAAAATGGAACAAATTCGGTAGTATTAGCTTTAATTTTAGGTGCAATGATAGGATTCGATTTAGGTGGACCAGTAAATAAAGCAGCTTGGATGGCAGGAAATGCATTGATGTTAGAAGGCATCTATCTACCAGCTATATTAGTAAACTGTGCAATAGTTATACCTCCATTAGGATATGGTTTAGCTACATTCATAAGAAAATCAAAATTCTCTAAGACATTAGCTGAAACAGGAAAAGGTAATATAGTTATGGGTATAATTGGAATAACAGAAGGTGCAATTCCCTTCACTTTAACAAATCCATTAAAATTAGTTCCTGTTAATATGATAGGATGTGCTTTGGGCGTAGGACTATCAGCTTTATTAGGTGTACACGCTATAATGCCTCCAGTTGGTGGATTATATGGATTTATATCAGTAGGTTCTGGATGGGCTTACTTAGTAGGTGCAATATTCGGAGCTTTAGTAATAGCAATATTATCAACAATTTTAGTAGACTTTAAGGAAGATGACACTACTGAAGATGCAAAATTTGATGAAATAGAATTAGATATAATGTAAATTAAAAACTTAATTTTGAGTAATTGAGAATTGAGATTACCCTCAATTCTCAATTAAATTTTGGGAGGGTTTTATGAAGAAGACAAAAGTACATGTAGTTCCACACAGTCATTGGGATAGAGAATGGTATTTTACAACATCAAGGTCAAAAATATATCTAATGAAAGATTTTCAAGATATACTAGACACATTAGAAGAAAAAGAAGACTTTAAATACTTTACTATGGATGCACAAGCTTCTCTATTAGATGATTATTTAAAATGGAAACCTCAGGATAAAGATAGAATAAGAGATTTAGTTCAAAGAAAAAAATTAGTTGTAGGACCTTGGTACACTCAAACAGACCAATTAGTTATATCAGGAGAATCTATAGTTAGAAACCTTTACTATGGAATAGATAGATGCAATGAATTTGGTGAACCTATGAAGGTTGGATATGTACCAGATTCTTTTGGGCAATCAGCTCAAATGCCACAAATATATAAAGGCTTTGGAATAGATAGTTCATTGTTTTGGCGTGGAGTTTCTGATGATATGGTAGACACGACAGAATTTATATGGAAAGGTTCAGATGGTTCAAAAGTATTAGCAGTTCAAATACCATTTGGTTATTACTATGGAGGTAATATACCAGAAGATGATTCAGATTTAAAAGAATATCTAGAAGATACAATTGGAAAACTTAAAAGTAAGGCCTCTACTAACAATGTATATTTTCCAAATGGATTTGACCAGGCACCGATAAGAAAAAATCTTCCTGATATATTAAAAAAAGCTAACGAAATAGATAACGAAAATGAATACGAAATAAGCAGTATAGAAAACTATATAGATTCAGTAAGAAATGAAAGAAATGAATTTTCAGAGCTTAAAGGAGAGCTTGTAAATGCTAAACATATGAGAATACACAAATCAATATTCTCCTCAAGGTCAGACCTTAAGATAATGAATAACAAGTTAGAAAACTATATTACAAATGTACTTGAACCATTATTAACATTAAGTTATTCACTTGGAAATGAATACCCTCACCTAGTTATAAAGGATATATGGAAGCTTATGTTTGAAAATGCAGCTCATGACAGTATAGGTTCTTGTAATAGTGACACGACAAATGAAGATGTATATACAAGATACAAACAAGCTAGAGATTTAAGTATAAATTTATTAGATTTGCATATGAGACTTATAAGTACTCAAATCAAAAATAATAATGAAGAAATAACATTAACAGTATTCAATGGATTACCAGAAGTTAGAAATGAAGTTGTTGAATTTGATACTTATATTCCAGGTCAAGATTTTGTGATAAAGAATAAAAACGGAGAAACTCTTAATTATATAGTAAAAGAAAAAGAAGATATTACAGATTACGTATTGACTCAAACAATAAGATTAAACCCAAGTAAAAAAATATATATACCAGAAACTGTATATAGAGCAAAAATTGCACTTTCAATAAAAGATATACCACCAATGGGATATACTCAACTAGTGTTTGAGTTGGATACTAAGAATACATGTGAAGTAAAAACAAGTAATTGCAAAGAAATAGAAAACGAATATTACAAAATAACGGCTAATGAAAATGGTTCCGTAGAAATATTAGACAAAGAATCTAATAAAACTTATAAAAACCAAGCTGTAATTGAAGACAATGGAGATGATGGAGATTCATACAACTATTCTCCACCAAGAGAAGATATTTATGTATCATCCTTAGATTCTATATCTTTAGTAGAAGTACTAAAATCAGATGTTCAAGAAGAAATGATACTTAAGTATTCGTTAACCATACCAGCTTCACTAAAAGAAAGGGCTAGAGGTAAAGTTTCTGTGAAAATGCCAGTAACAATGAAAATTACATTAGAGCCTAAAGAGCAAATAATTAAGTTTAATGTTAATATAAAAAATGACCAAGCATTATCTCATAGAGTAAGATTTTTATTTAATACTGAAATAGCATCTAAGTTTTCTATAGCAGACCAACAATTTGGAATAATACAAAGACCAACAGTATTAGAAAAAGATATTGCATTATGGGAAAGAGATAATCAATCTTGGCAAGAAAAACCTATAACGATTGAACCAATGCAAAGTTTTGTTACTCTAGAGGATGGACAAAGAGGTATAGCATTGATGACTGATTGTGTAAGAGAATATCAAATAGTCGGTACTAATCTAGACACAATCGCATTAACACTATTCAGGTCATTTGGATATATGGGAAGAGAAAATTTACTTTATAGACCAGGAAGAGCTTCTGGAGAAAAGATAATAGCAACACCAGATGCACAATTGCTTAAAGAGTTAAACTTTGACTTTGGTCTTTACATCTACAATAGTAAATTTGATGAAGCAAATGTAACTAATACAGCTAAGAGATTCTTAACACCTATACAAATATATGAATACGCTGATTTTTTAAATGGTAGACTTATATTTGCATTTAGAGATGAAGAACAAACATATGAAAATGAATACAGTTTAATGAATGTAAATAATTCAAATTTTACTGTAAGTGCAATAAAGAAAGAGGAAAAAGGAGACGGAATTGTAATTAGAATCTTCAATGGTATGAAAAATAAATATACTAAAGGAGGTTTTAGTATTAATAAGAATATTACTAGTGCTTATAGTGCAATGCTGGATGAAAGCTATGATAACGCTAACCAGTATGAAATAAATGTAAAAACTGTAGAAATAAATTCTTTATCACATTGTAAAGTACAAACAATCGTAATTAAATAATATAAAAAGGCTTATATAGGATTTTATTCTTTATAAGCCTTTTTATAGATTATATAAAATACTAATAGTTATTGATATAATATATACAATAAAATCCGAAAATTTATATTATGAAAAATATGAGTACTACACAAAACATAGGAGGAAAAATTTTAAACCCTCCTAATTTACTAGGCTGGGAAAATTTTGAGATAAAGAAATTTATAGAAACTGAGTTTGGTGTTCCTGTAGCTGTTAACAATGATGCTAATGTAGCAGGATATGGTGAAGCTAAAGTAGGTTCAGGAAAAGATTCAGAAAGTGTGTATTATATTACTCTATCAACTGGTATTGGAGGTGGATATATATATAAAGGAGCCCTTGAGGGTCAATGTAGTGGAATTAATATATCTAGAATTGACACTGAAAAATTAAACAAACATATTTCTACAAAGGAAGTTTTTGAACAGGCTCAATTAAAAAATCCATATTGCAAGGAAATTATAAATAACTGGGTAATAAATATCTCAAAAGCAATAGCCAATATCATAGTAATAGTAGACCCAGAGGTTATAGTACTTGGAGGCTCTATAATACTACATAATATCACTTACTTAAAAGATATTGTGTCCCAAGTTAAAAAAATGATTTTTGAAACTGTTAATGTTAATATAAAGTTAGCAGAAATAGGAGATGATGCAGGATTAATAGGAAGTTCCATATTAGCAACTTCATTGATTAATGAATAAAGTATTAAAGTGATATACATAATATGTTTTATAAACTGAAAAAGGTGAACCCAGTATATCAGGATTCACCTTTTTATTTGTACAAATTAACATTATATTTCAAGACAACTTTTACAAAATTTTATTTTATAGATTTTACAGTTGTAACCTGTTATAGAAGTCTAGTCTATTTTTTATTAAAAGTAATTGTAACTTTAAATAAATCACCATCCACACTTATATTCATCTTACCACCCTGTAACTCTACAAAACTTTTTGCTATTGCTAGACCAAGCCCAGAACCTTCTGTATTACGTGACTTATCTCCTCTTACAAATCTCTCCATTATATCATCTACACTAAAATAAATCTCAGTTGCAGACATGTTTTTAAGCATGATAATTACTTCATTATCTGTTTCTAAAATATCAATATACACTCTTGAATTTGGCATTGCATACTTACTTATATTTATTATAAGATTTTCAAATACTCTAAATGTACGCTGACTATCTAATGGTAATATTATTTTTTCACTAGAAAAATTATTTTTTAATATTAGAGATGAGTCTGAAAGTTTGTCATCTAATTCTAAAAGAGTCTGTTTCATTAGAGATACAATATCCACATTTACTATATTCAAATGAACATCTCCACTATTCGCCTTACTTACTTCGAACAAGTCTTCTATTAAATGCTGCAATCTTTGTGACTTTCTATCTAATGTATCAATATACAACTTACGATTTTCATCTGTTATACTTTCATCTTTTAATAAATCTATATAAGTGATTATAGATGTTAAAGGTGTTTTTAAGTCATGTGATACATTCGATATAAGCTCTGTTTTCATCTTTTGACTCTTAACTTCTTCATCAACAGCTTTTTTAAATCCAGTTTGAATATTTCCTAGTTCATCCTTTATAGGATTAAAAAATCCTAAATCTTTTTCCATATTTACTTCTAAATTTCCATCTGAAATTTTCTTTGTAACATCTAAAAGTTGATTATATTCACAGACTGTCTTTTTAGAGTAATCTGATAGTATTTTAAATAAAACTATTGAGTAAATTAATGCAAGTATTATTCCGAAGAACCACATACTACACATTATAACTATAATTAATAAGTTTATTCCCAGAATTATAACTATAGTTTTATTTGGTTTTTCTTTTAAATCTATTGTTCTAATATGATTAATAACTTTTTTTCCTGCTTTTTTAAACCATACAAAAAACATTCCTGTTACAGTATTCTTTATAAAATACTCTCTTATTCCAACATTTAAAATATGTTTTAAAAGTGTTATAAATACAAATATTATTGAGAAGATTACAAACCAATAAGTTAAATTCATTAAACTTACCAATATACTAGCCGTCTTATCACTTATGTCATTGTTTATTAGATACTCCACATAATTTCCATTCAAGGTATCACTTATTATACCAGTCGGATATAAATCTACAATCCCCTGTACAATAGAAATAGCAATAAAAAGTATCTCTAATGGTATTCTTGATAATGTATCAAATCCTAGTAACTCCTTAGATTTTCTATATGGGAATACTAAAGATACAATCACAACTATAGCTAATATAATTTTTAAAATCATTTCAGAAATTTTATAGTAAGAAGTATTTTCTACGTTATTTATATATGAACTTATATTATCATTATTATAAATACTTCCATAACTATACTCTCCACTATCACCCTTACTTATTACTTTAGGTACAGCATATACTAGTGTCATGTTTTTTATTGGAGATAGCTTATATGAAATCGAATTTTCACCTAAATTTGTATCCATTAAATCTTCTCTTGCTTTAGATAACAACATTTGATTAATAACTTTTTGATTTACTCCATAAGAATCCACAACATTTACTTTTCCATCTTTATCAAAATTCATTACAATATAGAATCTATAGTTTTCTTTTATATCCGTAATCTTTTTTTGTCTTTCCTCATCATTTATTTCTGTGTTTTTTAAATGATTTCCATCAGAATTTTCTTTTGAGGCATCATTCTTTGTTGTATCAAGTGCTCCTAATTCTTTATTATCATTAAAAAATTCAAAATTACTTCCTTTATCAACTAAATAATATTTTAAATTTTTTCCTGACTCTTTAATGAAAGACTCCCAGCTTTCAAAGTTTTCATTAAAATCTGCGTTAATACTATCATCCGTATAATAAACCTCTGAACCACCATAAGAATCTTTTTCTTTACTTACATTTTTTATATAGTTCATAGTTTCTTCACTTATAAAAAGTTTTGATGGTTGTATCATCTTACCTTCTTGTTCTTCTTTCATATTATGATATAAAACATAACTTCCTTTATATATATTATCTACAAAACGTTCTTGTTCAAATGGGTTTTTTGCTCCACCCTTAGCACCTGCTTGTATAGTAGAATATTGACTAATCATACCTAATGATGCTGATAACATAAGTATAAAAACTATAATAGTAACTATATATTTATCTTTAAATTTTTTCAATTTTGTATCCAACACCCCACACCACCTTTAAATATTTAGGATTTTTGGGGTCAATTTCTATTTTTTCCCTTATATTCCTAACATGTACCATAACTGTATCTGTATTCACAGCATTTTCATTCCAAACTCTTTCATATATTTCATCAGCAGAAAAAACTCTTCCTGCATTTCTCATAAGTAAGCTTAGTATTTTAAATTCTATAGGAGTTGTTTTTATATACTTTCCATCAATACTAACTTCTTTTGTATTTTCATTTAATTCTAATCCACCTATTGCAAAGATACTATCGTTAGTTTCTACATTTTGCTCTTTATTTCCAATCAGATTTAGGTACTTAGTGTATCTTCTAAGTTGTGAATTAACTCTAGCCAATAACTCTAATGGCTTAAAAGGTTTTGTTACATAGTCGTCTGCTCCTATATTAAGCCCCATTATTTTGTCAACTTCTTCTGATTTTGCAGATAGCATTATTACTGGGAAATTATGATTTTCTCTAAGCTTCATTGTAAGTGTTATTCCATCCATTTTAGGCATCATTATATCAACTATTGCTAAATGTATTTCTTGGTTTTCTATAACCTTAAGACCTTCCAGTCCATTATATCCTTTAAAAACATTATACCCTTGATTTAATAAGTATATTTCTATAGCATCTGCTATTTCCTTTTCATCTTCTACCACCAAAATATTATATGAATTCATTTTAATCTCCTTTATATCAATTAATTTATAAATTTTCTTTACATATATGATTATACAATATGATAGAAGTTTTTCCATTTTCTTATATATTTATATATTTTTATTTTAGTTATTTGTGCTTAATTCCCATTTTGAAGACCTCCTTCTAGTATACGTTTAGTATTGTTTCATTTTGTTTATATACTTAATATTAAAGTTAAAAACTTAAGATATTATATATACTTTTCTAAAGATTTTCTAAAGATTTAAATATATTCAAAATTAATATGCACAAAAAAAGTAGCTCTTATTGTATCAATTAAATCAATGATTTGAAATATAATATTAATATCAATAAAATCTACTTTTTAATTTTTAATTTATTTTGTTTTTAGAATGTTATTACTTTTTATTTTATAAATGTACATATTTCTTCTACTGGTTTTTTAGATGGGCTCTTTAGGTTATCCTCTGGTACTCCAAGAGCTAACATTGCTCCTAAAAAATACTCTCCCTTTTCAAATCCAGTTTCTGCTTCTAAAACAGCCTCTATCTCATCTGCTGCATAGTTTTGACTTGTTAACCAACAAGAACCATATCCAAGTTCAATTGCTGATAGTGTAAAGTTTTCAATTGCAGCACCTAAACTCTGCATACCTGGATTTCTTATGAATAATTTATCTATAGTCTCCTTAGGTGCATCTATAAGCTCTAATTCATAATATCCTGATGGATTATATACCTTTGTAAAAACTAATACTAAAACTGGAGCTTTTAAATAAAATAATGTAAAGTTTGGCACAAATTTTCTAAATCTATTAGCCTTTTCTTCTGAAACTTTATCCATTTCTACAAGTATTTCTTCTTGTTTTTTAGTTATCACATCTGCTATCTTTTCCATCAAATCACGGCGTTTTATAACTACAAAATGCCAGTTTTGAATATTCTTTCCTGATGGAGCTGCCCCTGCTGCTTTTATCATTTTTAAAATATCTTCATCTAAGACATCTTGATTTTTAAACTTTCTTACACTTTGTCTTTTAAAAATAGTATCTTGTAATTCCATTTTTAAATCCCCCTATAGCTTTTTATTTATTTTAATATAATTTTTAAACTCATCTTATTTTAATATATCATGTTCTAATAAATCTTTAAATGAGTCTATAAAATAATCATATACATCCACATTCCCAAATCCATATTTCGCATATATAAAAGGTATACCTACAAACTTAGCACTATTTGCATCACCTTGCGTATCTCCAACATAGATTGGGTTTATTAATTTATTTCTTTCAATTATAAGTTTATTATTTTCCCCTTTGTGTAAACCAGTATTTCCTGGACATTCAAAGTCTATAAAATACTGTTCTAGCTTATGTGCTTTTAAAAAAGATTCTATATATCCAGCTTGACAATTACTTACTATAAATAATTTATACTTTTTAGAGAGTAACTTAAGAGTATCTTCTATATCATCAAACAATTTAGCTCCATTTTCAGATAAATAGTCACATTCTTTTAAAGAACATTCATTCAATAAATTCATTCTTTCCTCTTCATTTAAATTTGGAAATAAACGATTTGCTATTTCATCAAAAGAAAGCCCCATAACACTTCTAAATAAATCTTTTGTGACATTTAAATCGATTTCTTTATGTTTACTTAAAACATCCTGCCAGACCTTGCATACTTCTTCAGTTGAATCCCATAACGTTCCGTCTAAATCAAAAATAATACTATCTACCACAAAAAATCCCCCTTATGTCAAAATTTATTATCTATCTATAATTATATACTAAAAAGCAGATACAATCATAAATATATTTTACTTGATTGTATCTGCTCTGTAATATAAAATCAATTGTCAAAAGCAACTTTTATAAATTTCTAACTACAAGTACACAACCTTGCTCTACTTTAATCTTACAAGAATTACTCAACATAACATTTGATATTCCAATAGGTATAGAGTATTTCATATAATAGTTGTCTAGAGGGTATTCTAAACCAGTAAGTGTTACACTTTTAGCGTCACCTTTTATAGCTATTACAGAAATAGTGTCACCTGAATTTCCATACAATGTAATTTCCTCATTTTCAACTATATACATCTCTTCTTTATCAGAAAGTATCCTAGAATATATACCATCTTCTTTTAAATAATATAATAGCTTTATATTTGCAAGAGTATGGTCAATCCTTCCACCTAAGGCACCAAAAAAATCAATATGATTTGCTTTAAGGGTCTTAGCTAAAAAAAGACAAAGTTCTGTATCAGTCTCATCTTTCTTAGATGGAAATTTTTCAAATTTAACACCTTTATTTTTATAGAAGTTTATCTTATCTTCTTCTACTGAATCTAAATCTCCTAATATATAATCTGGCATTATTTCCATTTTATAAGTGTGATTTGCCCCTCCATCTGCACATATTATGCAGTCATAACATTCTTTAATTATAATATCTCTTGTAACTTCATAATTTTCAATTTCACCATTTAAGACAATACAGATTTTCATTCTTAAACTAATTCTTCAAGGGAAGAATTCTTTCTAAATAAATTAACTGTTTCTTGAATGTCATCACTTCCAAATATTGCAGAACCTGCTACTATCACATTAGCTCCTGCTTGTACAACTTCAGCTACATTTTTAGGGCTTATACCGCCATCGACTTCTATATCGATATTTAACCCTTGACTATCTATAATAGCTTTTAACTCTTTAATCTTATCTAAAACACAAGGTATAAATGATTGCCCTCCAAATCCAGGGTTAACAGACATCAATAATACCATATCTAAATCAGGTAGTACATGTTTAATAGTATCTATTGGTGTAGCTGGATTAAGTACTACACCTGCTTTTATTCCATGTGATTTTATATTTTGTATAGTTCTATGTAGATGAACACAAGCCTCTTGGTGAACAGTTATTATGTCACATCCTGCTTTTACAAACTCCTCAATATACTGGTCTGGATTTTCTATCATAAGATGAGCATCAAATACCATATTTATATTTTCTTTCTTTAAACTTTTAACTACAAGTGGTCCTAATGTAATGTTTGGTACAAAGTGTCCATCCATTACATCGATATGAAGATATTCACATCCTGCACTTTCTACCTTTCTTATATCCTCTAATAATTTTGCAAAATCTGCTGATAATATTGATGGTGCTAATTTAATCATGTTTCTAATACCTCCTACTGTTATTTTGTCTTATTTCATTTAGTAGCTGTATATAACTATCATATCTTTCTTTAGATATTTCTCCATTTGCGACAGCTTCTTTTATAGCACAATTAGGTTCATTTTCATGAATACATTTTGAACCAAACTTACAATCATTAAATTTATCAAATTCTATAAAGTAATCTTTAAGTTCTACTTCCTCTATATCTTCAAGTGCAAGTGAACTAAAACCTGGCGTATCTGCAACCATTCCACCAAATTCCAATTTTAAAAGTTCAGCATGACGAGTAGTGTGTTTTCCCCTTTTTATTTTATCACTTACCACTCCTGTTTGAAGTTTAAAATTTTCATCTATTTCATTTAGCAAGCTTGATTTTCCAACTCCAGATGGACCTGCAAATACTACGACATTTTCTTTTAGTTCGTCTTTTACTTTATCTATATTTAACTTAGTAATATTGCTTACAGGTATTACCTTATATCCACTAAGTTCATATATATTTTTAACAGTTTCTAATATATCATTATCATCTAAATCTGCTTTTGTAAGGATTATTACAGTTTCTAAATTTTCTTTTTCTGCCAAAACTATAAATCTATCTAAAAGAGATAAGTTTGGTTTAGGATTTTTTATTGCAAATACTATTAATGCCTTATCTACATTTGCTATAGGAGGTCTTATAAGTTCTGTATCTCTACTATCTATTTCTTCTAAGATACCTTTTTTTCCATCTTCATCAACAATACTTATTTTGACTCTATCGCCAACTAGAGGTGTTATTTTCTGCTTTCTAAATATTCCTCTAGCCTTACATTCATAAATACCATTATCTGTATCTACATAATAAAATCCACTAATCCCCTTTATAATTTTTCCTTCTAGCATCAAATGCCTCCCTTTATAAAATTTGTACAAACATATACTATTTATGAGTAGTATATCGTGTTATTCTCTCCTATTTTTATATAATACCATATTTTTTTTAAATAACAAATCCTCCGTTTGGACTAATTACTTGACCAGTGATAAAATTTGATTTATCTGATGCCAAGAAAATAGCACAATTTGCTATATCTTCTGAAGTTCCTAGCCTCATTAGAGGAGTTTCTTCTACAAGAAAATTTATATCTTCTTCATTATATCCAGACAACATGTCAGTATTAATAACACCTGGAGCTATACTATTTACTCTAATATTTGATGGACCTACTTCTTTAGCTAATGCCTTTGTCATTCCTATCATACCTGCTTTTGTTATAGAATAATGCACTTCACAAGAAGCACCTGATATACCCCAAATTGAAGATATATTAATTATATTTCCTTTTTTTTCTGATATCATGTATTTTAAAGCAACTTGTGAACAATAAAAGCTTCCTTTTAAATTAATATTCATCATATTATCCCAGTCTTCGTCAGTTATATCTGTAAACAACTTATCTTGACTTATACCAGCATTGTTCACAAGTACATCCAAACCTCCAAATTCCTTTACACAATAATCTATCATATTCTCTACATCTTCTCTATTTGAAACATCAGCCTTAAAAAGTTTTACAGAAAAATTTTTTTCATTTAATATAGTAAACAACTCTTTAGCTTCACTTTCTGACTTATTAAAATTTATTAATACATTGTAACCTTCTTTTGCAAAAGCTTTAGACATAGCTTTACCAATACCTCTAGAGCCTCCTGTAATTAAAACTGTTTTATTTTTCATAGATATTTTTCTCCTTATATTATAACCAATTCAATATTTTATACAAAACAAACTGCCCTTTAAAGAAAATATTTTCTATAAAAGGACAGCTCTTATTTTACTAACATTTATTCTGTTTTACCAGTATTTCCACCAGTGCCTGATGGAGTTTCTCCGTTACCTCCTGAACTTGAACCTCCTGAGTTTCCTCCATTATCTCCTGAGTTTGAGCCTCCTGAACTTGAGCCTCCTGAATTATCCCCATTATCTCCTGAATTTGAACCTCCTGAGTTTCCTCCATTATCTCCTGAGTTTGAGCCTCCTGAGTTTCCTCCACTATTTCCTGAGTTTGAACCTCCTGAGTTGCTTCCATTATTTCCTGAGTTTCCTCCACTATTTCCTGAATTCGAACCTCCTGAATTTCCTCCACTGTTTCCTGAGTTTGAACCAGATTCTGTCGTTGTATCATTATCTGGCTTTGTTGGTGTTTTATCTGGTACTGTTGGAGTCTGTGTATTGGACTTTTGTGAACCTTTACTTACATATAAGTTTATCTCATCACCTTCTTGTACTCTTGATGAGCTAGCTCCTGGACTCTGGTTTAGAACCGTACCTTCTTTATATATTGAACTATATTCATACTTAACAGTTCCCACTTTTAAATTATTTTCTTCAATGAGTTGTTTTGCATTACTTAAAGTAAGTCCCACTACGTTAGGAACAGAAGCCTGATTTGAACCTTTACTTACAACAACATTTATAGTATCACCCTCTTTGACATTTGTACTTCCACCTTCAGGTGTCTGTGATATTATACAATTTTCATCAACTTCACTACTATACTCTTCACTTTTTACACTTAAGGATAATCCTTCTTTTTCAACAGCACTTTGAGCTTCTTCTAATGTCATATTTACAAGATTAGGGACAGTCAAAGATTTACTGCCAAATCCTCCAGCAAATAAAAACTTATATGCTAAGAATACTTGAGCACATAATATCAATATTAAAACAGCTGCAATTACTTTTAATCTTCTTCTAGATTTTGGGCTTTCCTGTTTTTTCTTCTTTTTCTTAGTTCTCTTACTTGGAGTATTCTTAGGTCTTTGATTCTTTTTAGCTCTCATTATCTCTTCCTCTTCTTCATCTTCATCTTCTTCATAAAAATCATCATAGTAATCTTCATCATCATCCAAATCAGCTACTTCAACAGGCTTAACCACTCTTTCAGGAGCTGGTTTTGCAAATGTTGGATTTACAACCTTATTAATTTCCTTTTCATCAATTTTTTTAGTTGCAAAATCATCATATTCTTTTATAAAATCTAAATCAATGTTTTTTTCTATATACTCTATATCTTCTATCAACTCTTCAGCAGTTTGATATCTATCTGCACTAGATTTTTCTGTAAGCTTTTTTATTGTAGTTCTTACACTTTGAGGAATTCTAACTTTTTCTTCTGATGTAAAGTCTATATCATCATTAATATGTTGAAGGGCTATAGAAATTGGGCTATCTCCCCTAAACGGAACTTTTCCTATCAACATTTCATATAAAACTATACCTAAAGAATACAGGTCAGCATTATTAGTTACAAATTTACCTTTAGCTTGTTCTGGCGAAAAATAGTGCACTGAACCTATTATACTACCAATATTTGTGATTGTTGAATTTGAAACAGCTTTGGCTATACCAAAGTCAGCTACTTTTACTACTCTTCCTTCATTAGATATGAGAATATTATGAGGTTTTATATCTCTATGTATAATCCCCTTTTTATGTGCAGCACTAAGTGCCATAGCTATTTGTTTTGTTATATCTAATGCAGTATATTCATCTAATATACCTTCATCTTGTATAATCTCTTTTAAATTCTTCCCATCTACAAATTCCATTACAATGTAGTGAACTTTTCCATCTTCACCAACATCATAAACATTTACTATATTTGGATGGGAAAGACTTGCTACTGCCTCTGCCTCTCTTTTAAACTTTGTTAAAAATTCATCGTCATCTACAAATTCAGGTCTAAGTACCTTAAGTGCAACAGTCCTGTTTAATAACCTGTCTTTAGCCTCATATACAAAGGCCATTCCTCCATCACCAATCTTCCTGATGATTTCATATCGATTTCCTAAAATTGTATCTCCCACAATATCACCGTCCTAATTATACTTTTATCACTATAACCGAAACATTATCTTTACCAGAAACATCATTGGCCATACTTATCAATTCTTCACTTATATTACTAATTCTCTCATATTCATAATCTAATATTAAATCTCTTATATCTTCATCATTAATAAACCCAGTTAATCCATCTGTCGCAAGAAGTATTATATCACTTTTTTTGATTTCTTTCTTAAAAATATCTACAACAACCATATCATCTGTTCCAATTGCTCTAGTTATTCTATTCCTCTGTGGATGTCTTCTCGCCTCTTCTTCTGTAATAACGTGAGCCATCATAAGTTCTTCAACCACGGAATGGTCTATAGTTATTTTATCAAATTTTTCATCTGTTAACAAATAACATCTGCTATCTCCAACATTTGCCACATATAAGACATTATTATACACTATAGCTGTAACTAATGTAGTTCCCATTCCTTCAAATTCTATATCTTCCATAGATTTTTTGTGCACAATTGAGTTTACACTATTATAAGCCTGTTTTAATATATCATCTATATAGTCTATTTTTACATTATCATGTTGTAATAAGTTTTCTTTTAGAAAATCAATTATATTTTCTACTGCTAATTTACTGGCGACTTCACCTTTTTTATGTCCACCCATTCCATCAGCTATGGCAAATATTCCTATTGGACCATGTTCTGTATCTATAACTTCTCCCTCACAATAATCTTCATTGTTTTTTCTTATTTTTCCTATATGGGAGGCACAACTATAAACCATACGACTTCCTCCTTACAAATTACTTGTATTTTCTTCTCAATTGCCCACAAGCTCCACTAATATCAGAACCCATAGACATCCTAACTGTGGCAGGTATATTATTTTTCTCCAAACTATCCCTAAACTTATAAATAAATGTTTTATCTGGCTTTTCGTATTCTCTTTCTTCAACTTTATTTATTGGTATTAAATTTACATGACACAGCATACCTTTTAAGAGTTTAGCTAATGCCTTTGCTTCTTTTTCTGAGTCATTTACTCCTTTTATAAGAGAATATTCAAATGTAACCCTTCTATTTGTCTTTTTTATATAATATCTGCATGCATCTAATATTTCTTTAATAGAATAGGCATTTGCTACAGGCATAATTTTTCTTCTTTCTTCATCATAGGGTGAATGAAGTGATAAAGCTAAATTTATAGCTATTTCTAAATCTGCCAACTCATACATTTTAGGTACTATTCCACAAGTTGAAAGAGTTATATGTCTATACCCTATATTAAGACCATTTTTTTCGTTAATTATTTTTAAAAATTGTTTTGTATTTTCAAAATTATCAAGTGGTTCACCACTTCCCATCAAGACAAGATTTGATACCCTCTTGCCAGTATCTTCTTGAATTTTAATAACTTGGTCTAAAATCTCCCATGGCTCTAGGTTTCTAATCAATCCATCCATTGTAGATGCACAAAAATTGCACCCCATCCTACAACCTACTTGATTAGAAACACAGACAGTAACTCTACTATCATAATCCATCATCACAGTTTCTATTATATTTCCATCATCTAATAAAAACAAATATTTTTTTGTACTATCTACCTTAGATTCTAACTTTAATTCTATATCTATATGCCCTATACATGAAACCTCTTCTAATTTATTTCTCAAACTTTTTGGTATATTATTCATATCATCAAAAGTTTTTGCACCCTTATATATCCAAGAGAATATTTGGCTTCCTCTAAAGGGCTTTTCATCTATAGTTTTCATAAATTCTTTAAGTTCAACTTCAGTAAAATTCTTTAATACTACCTTTTTATTTTCCATTTTCTCACTACCTTATTCTTTTTAATTTTGCTATGAAAAAACCATCTATACCATGAATATTAGGGTATATTTTTAAGTATCCTTTATCCTGATTGTCTAAATCTACATTTACTGTATCAATTGGAGTAAATTCAAAATTGTTATTTTCTTCAACAAAAGAATTAACTATATTTATATTCTCCACATCTTGAATTGTACATGTACTATATACTAAAGTTCCACCAATTTTGACATACTTAGATGCATTTTCTAGAATTTTCTTTTGTATAGAAGTGATGTCTTTTAACTCTTCTTCTTTCTTATATTTAATCTCTGGTTTACGTCTTATTATACCAAAACCAGAGCAAGGAACGTCTGCTAAAACATAATCAAATTTACTTATACTATTTTCATCAATCTCAGAAGCATCAAATCTTTCTATACATACATTTTTAAGTCCCAATCTGTTTATAGTAGACTTTATAAGCTTTAGTTTATGCTCAAAAATATCTCTAGCTACTACTTGACCAGTATTGTTCATTAAAGTGGCTAAGTGGGTAGATTTTCCTCCAGGAGCACTACATACGTCCAAAACGAATGAACCTTCTCTTGGATTAATTACTTTCCCTACTATCATAGAACTTATATCTTGAATTGTAAATAAACCAGCCTTAAATAATTTATTTTTTTCTATATTTTTCATTTTTTCGACTTTAATAGCTTCTTCTACCATAGGAATTTTTAAACATAAAATGCCCATTTCACTTAATTTTTTAATAAGTTCTTCTCTACTTATTTTAAGTGTATTTGTTCTTATATAGATACTAGGCTTTTCATTGTTCGCTTCCAACAAATCTTCAGTAAATTCTTGTCCAAATTTCTCTATCCAATTTTTTATAATCCAAGAGTTATAAGAATACTTTATAGATAAGTATTTTACACTATCTTCCTCAGCTATGTCCATTATAGTATCCTTACTTCTTATTTCATTTCTAAGAATGGCATTTATGAAACCAGAAGACTTTTTATCATATTTCTTAGATAGTTTTACAGTTTCATTAACTGCTGCATAATCAGATATACTATCTAAAAACAAAATCTGATATGTTCCCATTCTTAAAAAGATTTTAACATAAGTTGACATTTTTTTTACTTTTATTTTTGAAAGTTTATTGATTATATAATCTAAATAATACTTATTTTCTACTACTCCATATATTAATTCTGTGGCAAGCCCTCTATCCATGTCACTCATTTCTAAGTTTTTAAAATGTTTATTTATTGCAATATTTGAGTAATTATCATTTTTTTCTATATCACATAATACTTTAAATCCAATTTCTCTTGCATCCATATAAATTTCTCCCTTATTATTAAACATAAAAAAGGGTTGTTTCTAAACAACCCACTTTACTTTTAGTCATTTCTTCTTTGAGCTATTAGTAACAATCTAAGTAATTGAAGTATTGAAACCAATGCTGCTGCAACATATGTTAAAGCTGCTGCTGAAAGCACTCTTCTACTTTGTCTTGACTCACTCTCATCTATAATACCTAAATTTCCAAGTTGGACGATTGCTCTACTTGAAGCATTAAATTCTACAGGCAATGTTATTATTTGGAATAACACTGAAGCCGAAAACAATAGTATCCCAATTTTTAAAAATGGACCAGCCATAATAAATCCTATAAGTATTAAAAACCAAGATATACTTGAAGCAAAATTTACTACTGGTACTAAGCTACTTCTTATTTGAAGAGGTGCATAACCTTTAGCATGTTGTATTGCATGACCACATTCATGTGCAGCTACTGCAACAGAAGTTATAGATGTTCCATAATACACATCTTCTGACAATCTTACAGCCTTTCTTCTTGGGTCATAATGGTCACTTAGATGCCCTCTAACCATTTCTATACTTACATCATACAAACCATTTGAATCAAGTACTCTTCTTGCTGTTTGCTCTCCAGTATATCCTCTACGTGTATTTACTCTTAAATACTTATTTGTTGTTGAACTTACTTTAAATTGTGCATATAAAGCAAATAATATAGCTGGAATTAATACAACCATCGTTGGGTCAAATCCCCAAAAACCGCCATATACAGGGTACATAAATAACACTCTCCTAAAATATATTTTTATTATACATCCTCTTAATATTCACATAACTTAAAAACAGTTTAATTACAAGCTAATATACTTTTTCCTGTTAAAAAGTCTATAGTTTTTTCAATATCTACCATATCTACATTAGTATTTACACAAGGCCCATTAGGTCTTTTGTTAAATACACCTAAAACAGGAATTTTTTTAATATCTTGTATTCCAGATGTCAAATCTCTTTCACATGCAACAGCTACAACAGCTTTAGGTTTATTGTCTATTATAATTTTTCTAGCTAAAGTTCCTCCTGTAGCTACAAATATTTTTACATTAGTTCTTTCCTTTAGCTTAATTAGTTCTCCTATGTTGCATCTTCCACATTCTTTACAATTATCTATATCATTAGTAACTTTTAATTTACAACTATTCTCTTGAATACAATGAGGTATTAAAATTATTATATCCTCTGGATTAAAATTATATTTATTACTGTATATATATTCATTATTTAACTTTATATATATTCTTCTAATCTCACTTTTTGACATACCAAATGATGATGCAATGAAAGATATAATAGGAAATAATCCACTGACAATCTTAAAATTTATCTTCATTATATTTGAGTTAACATTCTTTCCTTTAATTACTCTATAAGTAACTGCTGTTGAACATAGTATTATAAGTATTAGAGACATTATTATAATATTTATTATTAAAGAAAATATTTGAGTCAAACTTATTATAAAAAAATTTACAACTCCTACCAAAATCCCTAATATTAGAATTAAAATCCCAACACTTGTTAAATACTTCTTTATATCTGTCATACTTTTCACCTAACCCAATACTAAACCAGTTTCTATAGTATTCCCTTTTATATATTCACCAACCAACATTCTCTTTTTATTTGGCATCTGAATTTCTTCAATTAAAAGCACCTTATCTATAGTGCTTACTTTTATACCCTCTTTGCTTACATCAATTATTGTACCTGCACCTTTGGTGCTTTTTTCATCTAACACTTTAGTTTTCCAAACTTTCATTATAACACCATTATAGGTAGTATAAGCACTTGGCCATGGATTTACACCTCTAACTAAATTATGTATTTCCCTAGCACTTTTTGAAAAGTCTATATTACCTAATGATTTATTCATTATTGGAGCATAAGAAAATTCCTCATGATTTTGTACTTCTCTTGGAGCAGTTCCTTCTTCAATTAACTTTAATGTTTCTTTTAATGTTTCTGCTCCTATATTCATCATTTTATCATGAAGTTCTCCTGCTGTTATATTATCATCAAGATTTACTTCTGTCTTTAGTATCATATCTCCAGTATCTAAACCTTCATCCATATACATAGTTGTAACACCAGTCTTTTCTTCACCATTTATTATTACCCAATTTATAGGTGCCGCACCTCTATATTTTGGAAGTAAAGAAACATGAACATTTATACATCCAAGTCTAGGAATCTCTAATATTCCTTTTGGAAGTATCTGCCCAAAAGCTACAACCACTATTACATCTGGATTTAAAGATTTCATTGTATCTATAAATTCTTTATCTCTAGCCTTGATTGGTTGATATACAGGTATATTATTTTCAATTGCCAGTTCTTTTACTGGACTCATACCCAGTTTTTTACCTCTTCCTTTTGGTTTATCTGGTTGAGTTACAACACCTAATATTTCATACTTCTCATCTATTATTTTTTGTAAACAAGGAACTGCTATATCAGGAGTTCCCATAAATACTATTTTCATTAAATCAACTCCTACTACTTTTCTATTCTATCAACAAATAGAATTCCATCTAAGTGGTCTATTTCATGACAAAATGCTCTAGCCAAAAGTTCTTCTCCTTCTAACTCTATTGTTTCACCATTTCTATTTAAAGCTCTAACTTTTACATAATTTGGTCTTCTAACATCTCCAGCTTCTCCAACAACACTTAAGCACCCTTCCTCATCTATTTGCTCCCCAGATGTTTCTATTATTTCAGGATTTATAAGTTCTATAAGCTCTTCTCCAATATCTATTACTACTACTCTTTTTAAGATTCCAACTTGAGGTGCAGCTAATCCAACACCATCTGCATTATACATAGTTTCTGCCATATCATCTAATAATTGTATTATCTTTTCATCAATTTTTTCAACCTTTTTTGATTTCTTTCTTAATACTGGTTCTCCTATTTGAACTATTTGTCTTAAAGCCATTATATTTCCTCCTAAATTTATAATACACTGTTTGGATTAATATCTATAGATACATTGATATTCTTATCAAATATCAAATCTCGTTTTGTTATACATATATATTTTATTATACCCTTTAACAGATTAATTTCAATATTTTCATCTTTAAAGAGTATCTGCCACCTATAATTTTGATTTATTTTTGATATTGAACATGGATTTGGACCTAATATAAATCCTAAATCATTTATACCCCTTTTTTCTAATAAATAAATCAATGATGCATGCATATTTTTTATATTTTTTACTACTAATTGCTCATTTTCCCCACTAACAACTACACTCAACATGTTATTAAAGGGAGAATATCCAAATGCTTTTCTTATTTTTATCTCATCTTCATAAAAACCCTCATAATCATACTCAATAGCATGTTTAATAGCATAGTGTTCAGTATCATAAGTTTGAAGCACTACTTTTCCTTCTTTATCAGCTCTCCCTGCTCTTCCAGAAACTTGAGTTATCAATTGAAATGTAGTTTCAAAGCTTTTAAAATCTGGAAAATTTAGTATCATATCAGCAGATAAAATACCTACCAAAGTTACATTTTCAAAATCCAGCCCTTTACTTAACATCTGCGTTCCAATCAGTACATCCGCTTCTTTATCTTTAAATTTATTTAGTATCTCATCTAAAGTACCTTTTTTTGAAGTTGTATCCTTATCCATTCTCAAAGTTTTTATATCTGGAAAAATATATTTTAATTCCTCCTCAATTTTTTGAGTTCCAACTCCAAATGGCTTAACATAGTTACTTTTACATTCAGGACACTCTTTTGGGATTTCTTTCTCATATCCACAATAGTGGCATCTTCCAATATTCCTTTTCTTATGATAAGTTAAAGATATATCACAATTTTCACATTGGAACACATATCCACATTTTCTACAAGATACAAAATTTGCATAACCTCTTCTATTTAAAAACAGTATCACTTGACTATTTTCTTCAATCGCACAACTTATTTCTTTTTGTAATTTCAAACTAAATATGCTTCTATTTCCTTTATCTAGCTCATCTTTCATGTCTACCACTTCAATATTTGGAAGAGGTTTATCATTTGCTCTACTCTTTATATTTATAAGTTTGTATTCTCCAGATTTTGCCCTATAATACTCTTCAATTGAAGGTGTAGCTGAACCTAAAATAAGAGTTAGATTATTTTTTAACGCCATAAATCTAGCCACTTCTATAGCATTAAACTTTGGATTCTTCTCAGACTTATATGATGACTCATGACATTCATCAATTATTATCAAGCCTAAAGAATTAAAAGGTGCAAATAAAGCCGACCTAGCTCCAATTAAAACTCTTACTTTACCTGCTTTGACAGCCTTATAAACATCATGTTTTTCTCCTTCAGATAGTTTACTGTGAAATACTCCAACTAAATCTCCAAACCTACTCTTTAGCCTATCTATTGTTTGAGGAGTTAATGCTATCTCAGGTACTAAGAATATACTGTCTAAACCTTGACTTAGAGCAAATTCTATTATTTCTATATAAACTTCAGTTTTTCCACTTCCAGTTACTCCATGAATTAAGTATGGTTTTTTATCATCCACAAGCATATTCGACTTTATCTCATCAACTGCTTCTTGTTGCTCATTGTTTAATTTTATATTTTTTAATATGGATTTGTAAATACTTTTTGGTTCTCTATAATAATCCTTAAATTCTAGGGTTATTAACTTTTTCTTACTTAAAGAGTTTATACTTTGTTTTGAAGCATTTAATAAATTCAATAAATCATTTATCTCTACATTTTTATTATTTTTAAGAAAACTTAATATCTCTTTTTGTTTACTTCCTACATTTATTTTATTTCGCTCTATATAATCGTCAATTTTATCACTTTCCAAACTCAAAGATATATAACATACTTTCTTCTCGTTTTTGTGATTTTTGTATTCCCAACATAATTTTATAATTCCATTTTTATTCATTGTGTACAAAGAACTATTTAGATTCGGTATATATTTTAGCTTATCAACCTTAATTTTACCTTTACTATCAATTACTTTTTCTACTATTTCTTTATTTTTATCACTTAAAGTTGATATTTTTTCCTTCAATTCAATATCGTTTAATCCACTTAAATTTTCACCTAATAAGACTACTTTATAATTATTTAGTTTGTATCCTTTTGGATATATCAAATTTATACATTCTATATAAGTACACAAATATCTATTTTTCATCCAATAAACCAATTCTAAGTCTTCTTTTCTAAATATTGGATTTTCATCCAATATATCAATAATTTCTTTTATTTTTATTTTTTCATCTAAGCTATCTGTAAATTGAAATACAAAGGCTTCTGTTGGTTTATTACCTTTTCCAAATGGTACTAATATTCTATGACCAATTTTTATAACATCATATAAAAATATAGGAATTTGATATGTAAATAAATTATCTGTGTATATAGTATTACTTCTAACTATTACCTTTGCATATTTTTTCATTGTAAAACCTCTACTTAAATTTAATCTACTGTTCATATTTTAATATATTTTACAAAATATCAAAATCTCAGTATTTATAAAAAATTTCAAGTTAATAATATTAACTCTATATTAATAATTAACTATTAATCATATTTTATACTTTATGACAAAAGAAATGCTGAAAACTACAATTTAACTGACATTTGCGAGTTTTTACTCGCTAAAATTAAATTGCAACTTTCAGCCACTTTAGCTGTGATAAAATACACAAATATCATATTTAAAAAGGTCTTATTTCTCAAGCAATGCTTTAACTTCATCTAAAATAACATTGGCTACTTCTTCTTTTTTCATTTTAGGATACTCAGTAATATTTCCTTCTACATCTATTATTTTTACAATATTAGTATCAGCTCTAAAACCAGCACCCTCTTTGGTTAAATCATTTGCCACAATAAAATCTAGATTTTTCTTTTTTATTTTTCCTTTGGCGTGTTCTATAAGGTCATTAGTTTCAGCTGCAAAGCCTACTAATATCTTATCTTCTTTTATTTTTCCTATTTCATAAGCAATATCATAATTCCTACTTAGTTCTATTGATAAATCATCATTCTTCTTTTTAATTTTTTTGTCAGAATAAGTTTTTGGTTTATAATCTGCAACTGCTGCACTTTGAATTACGATTTTATTTTCACTTAAATTTGATACTACTGCTTCGTACAAGTCTTGTGCTGACTCTATTTGAACAAACTTTTTAAGATTTTGTGGAATAGAAAGATTTGTAGGGCCTGATATTAATGTTACATCAGCACCTCTAGATATAGCTTCTCTCGCTATAGAATATCCCATCTTCCCAGAAGACCTATTAGTTAGATATCTTACTGGGTCTATACTTTCTACAGTTGGACCAGCTGTAACTATTATGCTCTGACCCTTTAAATCTTGCTCTTTAGTAAGGTTTACCAAAACTTCATCCACTATTGCATCTGGATTAGCTAATTTACCTGCTCCAATATCTCCACATGCAAGTCTTCCACTCTCTGGTTCAATAAATTTATATCCAAAATTCTTTAAAGTTTGTATATTTTTTTGAACAATTGGATTTTCATACATATTAGTATTCATAGCTGGTGCTATCAGAACCTGTGCTTTGGTTGCCATAACAGTAGTTGTTAACATATCGTCGGCTATCCCATTTGCAATCTTTCCTATAACATTTGCACTTGCTGGTACTATTAAGAATAAATCTGCTTTTTTTGCCAATGATATATGCTCAACTTCCCAAGTTTTTGGTTCTTCAAACATATCTTCTACTACATAATTTTGACTTAGTGATTGAAATGTAAGTGGTTTAACAAATTCTGTTGCTGATTTTGTCATTATAACATGGATATTTGCATTTAGTTTTTTTAACTTACTTACAACATTACAAGCCTTATATGCAGCTATTCCTCCGCTTATGCCAATTACAACAGTTTTATCTTTTAGCATGACTTTACTCCTCTTCTGAAATTTGTTGGTGTTGCTCAGCATGATGTCTAGCTTCTTCTATCTCTATTTCTTCTTCTGTTAGTAATCTATATGTTATTTTTCCACTTGCAACTTCTTTAGTTGCTACACATACAGGCTTCTCCTTAGCTTTATTTGAAACATATGGCTCTTCTCCATCAATTAATTTTCTTGCTCTCTTTGAAACAGTCCCTACTAAATAGTATCTGTTGTCTATTTTTTCTAGTACCTCATTGATAGATGGTTTTAACATAATTATAATTCCTCCTTGAATTTCTCTATTATAATATTTTTATATCTGCTAACTTTATTCTTTTCAGATGATATTATACCTTCTATTTCTTTAGCAGATGTTTTTACATCTTCATTAAGTATAAAATAATCATAATCCTTAATCATTTTAATTTCTTCATATGCACAGCTAAATCTCTTCTCTATTTCAGCTTCTGTTTCTGTACCTCTTCCAACAATTCTATTTTTTAGTTCTTTAAGTGATGGTGGTAGTACAAATATAAATACTCCCTCTGGGCAAACTTCTTTTATTTGTTTTGCTCCTTGCATTTCAATCTCCAATAATACATCCTGTCCATTTTCTAAACATTCCATTATTGCTGCTTTTGGAGTTCCATAAAAATTATCATAAATTTGAGCATACTCCAAAAACTCACCTTTTTTTATCATATCTTCAAACTTTTCCTTGCTTATGAAGAAATAATTTACTCCATCAACTTCTCCAGTTCTGGGTTTTCTTGTAGTAGCTGATACAGAAAGTTTTATTGTATCATTTTCTTTAAGTAGTTCTTTGCAAATAGTACCTTTTCCTGCACCTGATGGTCCTGATACAACTAGCAATAATCCTTTTTTCGCAAACATTTAAGCATTCCCCTTCTAATATTGTATTCTTACTCTATATTTTGTATTTGTTCTCTTATTTTTTCTAATTCGCTTTTTACTTCCACTACTAAATTAGTTATATTTATATCAGATGACTTCGAACCTATAGTGTTAGTTTCTCTATTCATCTCTTGTATTAAGAAATCTATTTTTCTACCTATAGAGTCCTCTTTAAATATAGTATTTTTAAGTTGTCCTATATGACTTTTAAATCTAACTATTTCTTCTGTTATACTGCTTTTATCTGCATATATTGCAACTTCTTGTGCTAATCTATTCTCGTCTATTATACTTGGGTCGTCCAATAATTCACTTATTCTCAAATTTAATTTTTCTCTATAATCTTCTACAACACTGCTTGAATATTTTTCAATTTCTTCTATATGATTTTTTAATAAATCACATCTCATGCTAATATCTTCAGCTAATTTTTTACCTTCTTCACTTCTCATTTCTCTTAATTTGATTAATGCATCTTCAACTGCTCGATTCAACATTGACCATAATAAATCTTCATCTTCTTCTTTTTCTTCTATTTTCACAATATCAGGAAACTTTGCAACATTCATAACACTAATATCATCTATAATATCAAATTTATTTTTTATTTCTCTTAGTATATCTATATATTGAGATGCTAATACCTCATCAAAGTTTAAGTTTACATCTTCTTTGCCTAACAAGTCAAATTTTATGTATAAATCTACTCTTCCTCTTTTTACATAATTTTTTACTAAATTTCGAACCTTATCCTCTAAAAATGAAATTTTTCTTGGAAGACGTATGTTTATATCTGAATACTTATGATTTATCGTTTTACACTCTACTAAAAAGTAATAATTATCATCCTTGTATTCTCCTCTTCCAAAACCAGTCATACTTATAGCCATTAATTAAACCTCCAAAACACCTTCACATATTTTTACTGCTGAACCTGTCATATAAGAGAAATCTCCTACATCTATTTTAACTGTTCCACCTTGAGAAGTTACATTTACACTACTTTCTACCATATTAAGTAGATTGCACACTATTGCTGATGCAGTCATACCAGTACCACAACCTAGAGTATATCCACAACCTCTTTCCCAAGTATAAACATGTATATTATACTTATCTTCTACCTTTACAAAATTTACATTCGTTTTTTCAGGAAAAATTTTATTATTTTCAATCTCTTTTCCATATTTACAAACATCATCTACATCTAGCTCATCTACTATAACTACTGTATGAGGAACCCCCATCAACATAGAAGTAACTTTAAATTCTCTATCTAAAACTCTTATACTTTCTTGCACAAAACGTTCCTTCCCTGCAAGTACAGGAACATCCTTAGCTCTAAAGCTTCCTTCTCCCATGTTGACTCTTATAGAGTTTATTTCTCCATTAATAAGATTTATTTTTATATCTTTTATGCCATCTAATGTATCTACTGTAAAATTTTCTTTTCTGACTATACAATTATCATAAACAAATTTACAAAAACACCTAAGACCATTTCCACACATAGCTGCTCTTGAACCATCAGAATTATAATATACCATTTCTACATCTGCAACTTTTGAATTTTTCACAACTAACAATCCATCTGCTCCTACAGAAAATCTTCTATGGCATACTTTTTTTGCTAAAACAGTATAATCAGATGGTTCTATTTGGTCGAATCTTCCATCTATTGCTATAAAATCATTCCCTATTCCATGTAGTTTCCAAAATTTCATAAGTATCGCTCCTTCGTAAATTAACACTTAAACTATTATAACATAAAAAAATTCCCATAAACTTATAATTTATGGGAAAAGTTTTGTAATGACAACTATAATTTGAGGATGTGAGGGAGAGTTGCCATTACAATTAGGGTAATTATATTATGTTTTTAAGCTAGTTCTTTCTATGTTTATATAATAATATTTCTATATGAATTTTATGTATGTTTTATTTAAACTATCTATGAATTTTTTAATTAAATATCTAATAACTAGCTATAATTCTTTAGTAGATACCTACTAACATACACCGATTAATTCTTTAAGTGTTTTTAAAACATAGTCTAAATCTTCTTTAGTAATATCTACATGAGTTACAAATCTATACTCACCATTTTCCATCTTATTAATTTTTATGTTTCTTTCAAAAAATTCTTTTATTAGAACCTCTTCTTTTATAACGTCTTCACCCATCTTAAAGAACACCATACTTATGTCTGGATTAACATTGTTTACTTCAATGCCATCAATTTTATTTAATTCACAAGCTAAGTATTTTGCATTTTCATGGTCTTCATTTAATCTTAAAGTCATTTTTTCAATGGCAATTATACCAGCAGCTGCAACTATACCTACTTGTCTCATTCCCCCACCCATAACTTTTTGCTTTCTTCTAGCTTTTGCTATAAATTCTTTACTTCCAGCAAGTATAGAACCCATTGGTGCAGCTAAACCTTTTGACACACAGAACATAACACTATCACAGCACTTTGCTATTTCTTTAGCTTCTACACCCAAAGCTAATGCTGCGTTAAATATTCTTGCTCCATCTAGATGTACTGGTAAGTTATGTTTCTCAGCTATTTTTTTAATTTCTCTTAAATTATCAAGACTCACAACAGTTCCACCTGAATATGCATTTTCTACACATATAAGCCCGGTCTGTGGTTCATGTATATCATCTCTTCTAATTGCCTTTTCAACAAGTTCAGGATTAAGAGCTCCATTTTCATCTTCATCTATAGTTCTAAGCTGAACTCCAGCTATCACAGCAGGTGCTCCAACCTCATGAGTTACAATGTGATATCCTTTACCAATAATTATTTCTTGCCCTCTTAGACAATGAGTGAATAAGGCTAATTGATTCCCAAAAGTTCCACTTGGAAGGAAAATAGCATCTTCTTTTCCAACTTTAGCTGCTGCTAATTCTTCAAGTTTATTTACAGTAGGGTCATCTCTAAAGATTGAATCTCCAACAGGAGCCTTTGCCATAGCTTCTCTCATTTCATCAGTAGGCATAGTAACAGTATCACTTCTTAAATCGATAAATTTCATTTTTTCAACCTTCTTTCATATTAGATACTATAAAACTTTAAAATTGATTTATTTTTGTAAAGTTCATATACTTTCATAACTTATACTTTACACAATAATTATACTATATTTATTTTACATTTAAGCCACTTTAAATTATTAATTTTAAAAATAATGTTTCGTTCCTATAAGTATAAATAGTTATACAATTTAAATATTAATCTTTATTGTTTAAATTTCCCCTAGTCACAAGGCGTATATTATGTGTATAATTAATTTACTGGCTCATTTTGGTCAAAGAAAGGGGTGCTATATATGGCATTAGATGGATTAGTTATACATTCAATAGTCGATGAATTATCATCAAAACTTACAGGTGGAAAAATAGATAAAATACATCAGCCTGAAGATGATGAGGTAATTTTTAATATAAGAAATAATAAAGAAAATTTTAGATTGGTTTTGAGTGCAAGTGCTTCAAATCCTAGAGTTTATCTTACAAGCAATTATCAAAAAGAAAACCCACTAAAAGCACCTATGTTTTGTATGTTACTTAGAAAATACATACAGGGTGGAAATATAGTAGAAATTTCTCAAATAGGCTTTGAAAGAATAATAAAAATAAGTGTTGAATCTTTAGATGAATTAAAGGAAAAGACAATTAAAAATATTATGATTGAAATTATGGGAAGACATAGCAACATAATAATAACCCATGGTGAAGAAAATAAAATTATAGATTCTATAAAAAGAGTACCTTTTAGTATAAGTAGAGTTCGTCAAGTTTTACCGGGTCATGATTATTCATTACCACCAGAACAAAATAAACTTAATCCTCTTGATAATATACCTAAGGATTTGTTTATCAATAGCCTAAGTGAATCTGAAGGACCTATCTTTAAGTCCATATATTCTAAGTTTCTAGGTATAAGCCCTACTATATCCAAAGAAATTTGCTACCGAGCAGATGTAAATCAAAACACTATCATAAGGGATATATCTAATGAACAATTTGATTCTTTATACAAAGAATTTTGTAATTTATTCAATGATATAAATGCTAATAAATACTCACCTTGCATTGTCATAGATAAAAAAGTAGATAAGGTAGTTGATTTCAGCTGTGTAAATCTTACATTATTTAGTGATTTATCCTATATAAATAAGGAAAGTATGTCCCGTATACTAGAAGATTTCTATAGAACTAAAGATATTAAGGATAGAATCAATCAACGTTCATCTGACTTAAAGAAGAGTATATCTGTTAAACTTGATAGACTTTATAATAAACTAAAAAAACAGGAAGAAGAATTGTCAGAGTCTGAAAATGCAGATATTTATAAGATAAAAGGAGAATTGATTACTTCATATATCTACATGGTAGAAAAAGGTATGGAAAGTATTGAAGTTGCTAATTTTTATGATGAAAATTGTAAGAATGTAACAATAGAATTAAATAAAAACTTGACACCCTCTGAAAATGCTCAAAAATATTTTAAAAAGTATAACAAAATGAAACATGCTAAAGTTGAAATATCTCATCAAATTTCATTGAATAAAGAAGAAATAGATTACTTAGAAAATATAATTTTAAGTATTGAAAACTGTGAAAATTTAGCTGAATTACAAGATATAAAAGAAGAACTTGCTAAGGTTGGATATATCAAGACTCAAAAGAAAAACAGTAAAAAGGATACTATCCCTTCTACAAAACCACATGAATTTGTGTCTTCTGATGGATTTAAAATATTAGTTGGTAAAAACAATAGGCAAAACGACTATCTTACACTAAGACTTGCTGATAATGACGACTTGTGGATGCATACAAAGAATATTCCTGGTTCTCATGTAATAATAAAGTGCGCTGGTAAGGAAGTCCCTGATAATACTATATTTGAAGGAGCTATACTGGCGGCATTCTTTAGTAAGTCAAAGCTTTCTTCTCAAGTGCCTGTAGACTATACTAAGAGAAAAAATGTAAAAAAACCTAGTGGTTCTAAACCAGGTATGGTTATTTATGAGACTAACAGTACTATTTATGTTACTCCTGAAGAAGAAACAGTAGCTAAACTTAAGGTTAAATCTGAATAAACTCTGTACTAAGTACAAAATGAGCATTAGATAATAATACATTATTATTGTCAATGAAAATAGTGGCATTCTTATAAAATCCAATATGAATGCCACTTTCTATTTAACTCACTTTTAATTTTCTAACAAAGTATTTTTATGTTTTAATAGCTATACTTATATTCCCAATAAGCATTTTTAGTCTTCTTATATAGATATAATTAAAAAGTTAATATTAAAAGCTATTTTTTAATTTGATGATTTGTTTTAGTAACTCATTGTATTCTGATTCGTACAGTTCTTTTTTTAGACTATCCTTTTCTATAGATAACATAGATATAATAGTCGTAAGTCTATTTTCTAATACTAGAAGATTTTCTTTTTTAACTTTATCTTCTCTACTAGGAGTTTTTTTATTTCTGCTAATTATATATTCATCATAGTTACAATCAAATTCCCTTATTTTAGTATCTCTTATCTCTATAATATAGTTACAAATATGTGATATAAACACTCTATCATGAGATACTATAAGCATAGTTTTATCAGTGTTTATCAATGCTTTTTCTAGTGCCTCCATAGATTTTATATCTAAGTAATTTGTCGGTTCATCAAATACTAAAAAATTATTATCTTCCAATATTATTTTACATAATGCTATTTTTACCTTTTCTCCACCACTAAGTACTTTTACTTTTTTGTAGACATCATCTCCCTTAAATCCAAAGAGGTTTAAGTTTATCCTTATAAAAGATTCATCAAATGAACTACTGACTTTAGTATTGTATAGAACACTATTTTCCTCATCTAATAAACTTTGATGCTGGTCAAAATAACCTACTTTCACCTTGTTATTTATTTTTATATTGTCATTTTTATTAGTCAATATTTCTTTTATCATAGTACTTTTTCCACACCCATTATCACCTAATAACGCTATCTTTTTACCTCTTTTTATTTTAAAAGAAACATTATCTAATAGAAGTTTATTTCCTGCCTTTAGAGTCATATCCTTTATCTCTACTAGATTTTTACTAATTATCTCCATTCCATCTTGAATCTTAATCTTCATTTCTGCAGAAGTTTTAGGTTTATTCTTTACCTCAAGTTTGTCAATTCTACTTTTTATGGCCTTCACATTTGAGTCTAACTTTTTCTTATTAGTTTGACCACCCATTTTGTGTAATCTAGCTTCTGAATTACCCATTCTTTTTGGTGTTTTTCTTATACCATCGCTTAAAGCTTTTTTATATAAAAGAGCTTTTTCAAGTCTTTTTTTCTCTTTAATATATTCCTGATACTCAAAATCAGCTCTTTTTACTTCTTCATCTTTTTGCATTAAATAATCAGTGTAATTGCCTTTGTAAGCTTTTAATTTTCCATCTTCTATTTCTAATATAGTTGTACATAACTCGTCTAAAAAACGTCTATCATGAGATATTAATAATAATGCTCCCTCATGCCTTTTAAACATATCTTCCAAAGTCCCAATACTTTTTTTATCTAAGTTTGAAGTTGGCTCATCAGCTATTATGATATTTTTCTTATCACTCAGTGCATCTGCTATTTTTAGTTTAACTTTTTCCCCTCCTGATAAGTACTCTTCAAACCTATCTGGAGCATTTAAAAGACTCTTCTCTTTACTATTACTACATGTTTCAATATTATTTTCACTCTGACTTATATAAGAATAGCTGTCTGTGAGGTAAACATATCCTTCGTCAATTTCTATTTCACCCAATATTGCCTTTAATAATGTTGTTTTTCCTTGACCATTTGAACCGACTAGACCTATTTTATCATTTTCTGATACTTCAAGCTTATCTATATCCAAAATTAATTTGTCAGCATAATATTTCTTTAAATTCTCTACCTTTACTAACAACATAAAAAAATCCCTCCTTAACACACTTAAATATAAGGAGAGATTATATAAATAGGCATAACAAATAAACGTATAGACTATAATCTACTCTCCTTAATTTAAGCATCGCAAATAAAGCCACCAAAATAGGCTTTTCAAAAATTACAATACTTTAAATTATAAAAAATAGATTATATTCTCATTGTCCCAGTTACCTTGCCCTTTCTTTCATTTATTTTTAATCATTATATCAACAATAATTACAAATGTCCATAGAAAATTAATTATTTAAAATTATACAAGATACAATTTATTATTCTTCAACTTTAAAATCTTGATTATTTAAAATTCTATTTAATACAATTCCAACAATTGCAGCTAAACTAAGACCTGTTATCTTTACTGTACTTGTTATAGGTATTCCAATAGAAATGCCTTTATTAGATAAATATGTTGTTCCAAGACCTATTAGTAATATAACTGCTATTATTAACATATTTATCTTACTTTCTACACAAGAACTATCTCTTATAGTTTTTAATCCTACATAAGTTATCATTGAAAATAGCATTATACTAATTCCACCCATAACTGAACCTGGTATACTTTGAAGGAATCCTCCAAACTTGCCTACACACGCAAGTAATATAGCAAATACCGCCGTACGTCTAAGTATTGAAGGGTCATAGTTTTTTGTTATAGCAAGTACTGCTGTATTTTCTCCATAAGTTGTATTAGCTGGTCCACCTAAACAACCTGCAACTATAGTCGCAAATCCATCTCCAAGTAGGGTTCTATTTAACCCTGGATTTTCTATAAAGTTTTTACCTACTACAGCACCATTAGTAGTCATATCTCCTATATGTTCCATAAATACAGCTAACACAACTGGAGATATAATAACAATTGCTCCTAAACTGAATTTAGGAACTGTAAAGTTAGGTATTGCAAATAAACTTGCTTCTGTAATTGTAGTCACATCTACTAACCTTAATATCAAACAGATTATATACCCAGAAAAAACAGCTATTAATATTCCTAATTGTTTTGTAAATCCTCTACCAAACTTATTAGTTAAAATTGCTATTGCTAAAGTTATGAATGCTATTACAAAATTGGCTGAAGCCATACTAAAAGCTGTTGGTAATAAATTTAAGCCTATAACTACTATCATAGCTCCTGTAACTTGTGCTGGAAAATATAATTTAATTTTATTTACTCCAACTATTTTTACTATAATCGACATTATAATATAAATTAATCCTGCCACTATTATACCACCTTGAGCATATGCTAAATCTCCTCCATACACATCTTTAGCTGCTAGTATAACTGGTATAAATGCAAAACTTGAACCTAGAAAAGCAGGTACTTTTCCTTCTGTACAAAAATGAAATATCAATGTACCAACACCAGCACAGAAAATTGCAACTGACGGATTAAATCCTGTCAAAATAGGAACTAATACGGTTGCTCCAAACATGGCTAATAGATGTTGTAAAGACATTATTGTTTTTTTCATAAAAACCTCCAAAATTATTATATATAAATAAATCCTCTGTCTAATTAATATCTTTTAATTAATTATCATTCCCTAGATTCTATTTTTTAACCTCTATATGCTTATTATATAACTTATCATTATTTTACATTTTACGACAAAAAAACTCAAACAAAGGAGAATAAAGACTACATTAAGACACACATCCATAAAATTATAATATTTATTTTGTGCAATCTATGTAAGCTTTATCCTCCTCCCTGACTATTCAATGCTAAGCTTTTATATAATATTTAAAAATAATTATTCTTTGATTATAACCGAATCTTCTCCATCAATTTCTAATAAACTAACAGCTATAATTTCATGTCTAGAAGTAGGTACATTTTTTCCTACATAATCTGCTCTTATAGGCAACTCTCTATGACCTCTATCTACTAACACTGCTAATTGTATTGCTTTAGGTCTTCCTATATCGATAATAGCATCCAGTGACGCTCTTACACTTCTTCCTGTATATAAAACATCATCAACTAGAACTACTGTCTTATCATTTACATTGAAGTCTAAGTATGTTCCCTTAACTACAGGGTCAACATCAATTTTTTCCAAATCATCTCTATACAAAGTTATATCAATATCTCCTGTATCTACTTTTGTTCCTTCTATTTGTTCTATTTTTTTAGAAATTCTATTTGCAATTGGTACACCTCTAGTCTTTATTCCAACTAAAACTAGATTTTCTACACCTTTATTTCTTTCAATTATTTCATGACTTATTCTAGTAATTGCTCTTGCTATTGCCTTTTCATCCATTAATTGAGCTTTTTCTACCATATCCTAATTATCGCCAAAGATATAATATATCTCTTTGACAAATATACCCCTTTCTTTTAATTTTTTATAACTTTATCTTTACTTAAAATTTCAATTTAAACAGCAAAAAACTCCTCATCACAAGACAAGAAGCTCTTATATAAAAATATACAGTCTAATTTAGCAATTGTCTTACGATATCTCCGTATCGTTTAAAGATAATTTTTTAATCCATTAACTCAAATTATATATTTATATTTCAAATTTTTCAAGCTTTTTTAAATAAAATACTTTAATGTGAAATATTTTATTTAAATTTCACTAAATTTATCACTTATATAAAAACAAACACATGATTTATAAGTATTATACAAATACCTATTTTATTTTTCTAATAACTTCCTTAAAATACTCAGGTAATTCTGAATTAAATTCGATATATTCCTTAGTAGTAGGATGTATAAACCCCAACTTCTTAGCATGTAAAGTTTGCCCTTTTAGTTTAAATTTATTTTCTTTTGGACCATATACACTATCACCTAAAAGTGGGTGATTTATAGACAAAGCATGAACTCTTATTTGATGAGTTCTACCAGTTTCAAGCCTAGCTCTCATATGAGTAAATTTATCAAATCTTTCTACCACTTCAAAATGAGTGATTGCATTTTTTCCACCTTTTACTACAGCCATTTTTAACCTATCCTTAGGATTTCTTCCTATAGGTTTGTCAACAGTTATTTTATCTTCTTTAACCACACCATAGCATATAAATTCATACTCCCTAGTTATAGTATGTTTCTTCAATTGTTCCGCTAGAAAATTATGTGCATAATTATTCTTGGCTATCATAAGAAGACCAGAAGTATCTTTATCTATTCTATGAACTATACCAGGTCTAATAACGCCATTTATTGATGATAATTTATCTTTGCAATGATACAAAATTCCATTTACCAACGTATTTTCATAATTCCCAGGAGCAGGATGAACAACCATATCCTGAGGTTTATTTATTATTAATACATCATCATCTTCATATACAATGTCTATTGGAATATCTTGAGATACAACTTCTAATACTTTAGGTTTTGGTATCTCTATAACAATCTTATCCTCCTCTTTAACTAGATATTTAGCCTTTTCTACTTTATTATTAACCTTTACTTTGCCATCTTTTATAATTTTTTGTATATAACTTCGTGACATATCACCTAATTGTTCTGCTAGGTAAATATCAAGTCTAACTTCTTCTTCCTCTTCAAGTACTAAAAACTCTTTTACTTCATCCATTAAATCACCTACTTTTACTTTCAAAAAATAAAACATATATACATAAAAATACAGTTCCTATAACTACAAATACATCAGCTACATTGAATACATATTCCCATATAATCCTAAAGTCAAAATAGTCTACTACAAAGCCCAACCTCACTCTATCAATCAAATTTCCTAAAGCACCAGATATGACTAATACAACCCCTAACTTGCCAAGTATATGTACCTTTCTTGTATTAAGATAATATAATCCAAATACGGTTGCAAGTAATGCAACTATTATAAATATCCATTGATTGTTTTGTAATAATCCAAATGCTGCACCTCTATTTTCGACATATGTCAAATGAAATACATTATTTATTATTGGTATGGTTGATACACCTACCAAATTATTCAATACCCATATTTTAGACAGTTGGTCTAATCCTATAAGTAGAATTATTATTAATACATAGAACAATGATTTTTCCCCCTATAAATTATTTAAAAATCAACTTTATCTGAAATACACTATTACTATTATACAAAAAAAATACTCTAAAGAGCAACTTTATTAAAATTGTATTTTTTAATAAAACTAGCATAAAATTTAAAATAATACTATTTTTTATATTATAAATTATTACACATTTAAAATCTTATTATTATGTATAAAAAATTTAAGAGTGCTATACTACTCAATACTTTTTATGTATTTTATAGCTTAAAGATTAATGATATTTATATTTACAAGTACCATTAACCTTCAAACTAATATTTTTATTTTTGTACTTGCTTATTTTTATCTAAGTGTTGTATAAGTTCAGATACTGTTACGAATTTATATCCTCTCTCTTTTAATTTAGGAATTACTACTTCTAAAGCTTGTATAGTTTGTGACTTATCGTTTCTTTTAGTATTATAATCATGCAAAAGTATTATATTACCATTTTGGACTTTCGTAAGGATAGTATTTATAATTGTATCTACTCCGGGATTTGACCAATCTCTAGGGTCCAAGTTTGACCAAAGAATTATATTCATATCTTTAGAAACTATAATATCACACACATTTTTACTCATGGCTCTATATGGAGGTCTAAATATTTTTGGTTCTACTCCTATTACATTTTTTACAACATTTTGTGTATCTGTTATTTCTTTTTCTACATTACCATAACTATTTTTTGCAACATTTATATGTGTAAATGTATGATTTCCTATTTCATGTCCCTCGTCGTGCTGTCTTTTTAATAAATCTTTGTTGCACTTTACTTTTTCTCCAATTACAAAAAAAGTTGCTTTTACATCATTTTTCTTTAATATATCCAGTACTTGTGGTGTAAAATCCTCATCTGGACCATCATCGAAAGTCAACGCTAGAATTTTTTCATCCTCATTTCCTTTCTTGATTATTACATCTTCATAATCGTCTTTTATATTGTCATTTAAACTATAGGTTTCTTTTAAACTATTTTGATTATGTGTATTATGATTATATGTATATACACCTACCATAGATAATAAACATATACATATAGCCAATATTGCTTTCTTCATGTGATTACCTCTTTTCTAATTCATTCTAGCAATATATGATGTCAGTTTTTTAATCTCTCAATGTTCCATTCTTATTTAAATCAGTTAAATTTGTTAGGTCTTCTGAATAAAAGTTAGAATCTTCTACATCAGGATTTTGCATTGCATCACCTAATAAAGTATTTTCTTTTTTTGCACAATTGTTGCACAGACTTGTATCAGGTAATATATCTAATCTTTCTAAATCGATTTGATTATGACATAAATCACAAATTCCATACGTTCCATTTTCTATTTTAGATAATGCTAAATCGATTTGATATAGCCTTCCTTCTTCATGATTTATTAAACTGTTTTGCATATTTTGCATATATAAATCCGTTCCCATATCTCCTATATGATTATCATAACTAGATAATTCTCCTGATGAATATTTTTCGCTTGTATGTTTAGTTGTATCTCCAAATAAAGTATTATCTTTCATATCCTCTACTAAATTAGTTAAATTTTCTCTTTCTTTTAATAATTTATCTTTATATTTTTTAGTATCCATTTTTAACACCTCTAATTTTAATATTTATATCATAAAAATAGTATGTGGAAAAGTAAATTAAACATACAATAAAAAATAAGATTTGATTCAAAAAAAGAGAGTGTCTCAAAATGAACTTTTTAGTTCATGAAACACTCTTTTTTCTACTAAATTAAATATATTTTTACTGTAAATTAGATACATAAAAATAAATTCATTTAATTATATAAATTTAAAAAATATTTTTTTGATATATTATTGACAATTTTCATTATAAGAGTTAAAATTAATTCATAAATTACATATTGGGCATAAAATGTGATGTATACATGTTCGAAGTTAGTTCAGAAGGCTATGGTTTTCTGATTTTTTTATGCTCAGTAGTGATATGCAAAAAAGACAAAGTTAACATCAGTTAACTTTTACCTTTATTCTACTTTCCCCAAAGTAAGAATAATCTAACCCCTTTGAGATGAGCAAAAGCTCATCTTTTTTTATCACAAAAAGAGAGAGAATATTGTATTAATAACATTCTCTCTCTTTCCTAACATATACTTTTTATTAAAATTTATTTACAACATAAAGATAAATAATACAATTAATATCTTCTCTCTATAAATCCAACTTTTTTATAGACTTTTCTAAGAGTTTTTCTAGCTTGTTTTTCAGCTTTTTCTGCTCCCATACTATATATTTTTTCTAAATAATCTTTATTATTAAGAAGGTCAACGTATCTTTCTCTTATAGGTCTTAAAGCTTCTGATACTACTTCAGCTACATCTTCTTTAAATACGCCATAACCCTTTCCTTCATACATGTTTACAATCTCTTCTACGCTTTTTTTACTTAAATTAGAATATATATCAATTAGATTTTTAATACCAGGTTGTTCATCAGAGTATTTTACAACACCTAAAGAATCAGTAACACTTCTTTTTATCTTTCTCTTTATAGAATCTGAATCATCTGCCAATAATATAAATGCATTTTCATTTGAATCAGACTTACTCATTTTCTTAGTTGGCTCTTGTAAACTCATCACTCTTGCTCCACCTTTTGGGTAGTATCCTTCTGGAACTACAAAAGTAGGTGAAAATCTATTATTAAATCTATTTGCTAAATCACGAGCTAATTCTAAATGTTGTTTTTGGTCATCCCCAACTGGAACTAAATCAGTTTGATACAACAATATATCAGCAGCCATAAGAACTGGATATGTGAATAAGCCTGCATTTAGATTTGCTTCACTCTTTTGTGATTTATCCTTAAACTGAGTCATTCTACTTAATTCACCCATATAAGTCATAGTATTTAATACCCACATAAGTTCAACATGCTCTTTGACATGTGACTGTATAAATATAGTATTTTTTTCTGGGTCTAATCCACAAGCTATATATTGAGCAAGCAATTCTATAGCATTAGCTCTTAAAACTTTAGGGTCCTGAGGTACTGTTATTGCATGTAAATCAACTATACTATAATAGCAATCATAATTATCTTGAAGTTCAGTCCAGTTTTTTATAGCTCCTAAATAATTTCCTAAAGTCATTTTGCCTGATGGCTGTGCGCCACTAAATATAACTTTTTTTTCACTCATTTTATTTGTACCTCCTTATATATTATATTGATTTTAACATATTTAAAACTATATCTTTAGAATTATTAGCAGCATCATGTACAAATACATCATACGTAACATCAGCACTGCCATCTGCCTTATCAGACATTGCTCTTATTATTACGAATGGAGTATTATTTAAGTAGCATACATGAGCTATAGCTCCACCTTCCATTTCTCCACAATATCCACCAAAATCATTTACTAGTTCTTCTTTTAATTCTTTAGAATTTATAAATTTATCTCCTGTAACTACCCTTCCTTTCAATACTTTGTGAGTCTTTACTCTCTCTCTAGAAGATTTATAAGCAGCATCTATAAGTCTTTCATCTGCTTTAAATACAGAAGTCTTCATTCTTGGTATAACTCCCTTAGGGTCTCCAAATGCTGTAGTATCTACATCATATTGCATAGCATCAGTTGATATTACTATATCATTAACATCAAGGTTTTCGTTTAAAGCTCCTGCGACACCTGTATTAACAATAGCCTGAACTTTAAATTCGCTTATTAGTATCTGTGCACAAAGAGCAGAATTAACCTTACCTATGCCACACTTTACTAATACTACATTCTTACCTTCTAAAGTTCCCTTATAAAATTCTAAACTAGCTTTTTTTATAGTCTCTTTAATATCCATTAAATCAACTAAAATACTAACTTCTTCATCCATTGCACCTATAATTCCTATTACGTTCATTTTTCCTCCTAAATTTTCTATATTAAAAAATCCGTCCTAAATCAATAGGACGGATATATTTTCCGTGGTACCACCTAAATTTATATACATTCAAAATTGAATATATATATCTTAATATATGCTGTAACGTGCATACACGATATCAAATACTCTGTAATCTTTCTTAAATTACATTTCATTTTACTCCTCAAAGACCCATTCAATAAATACTTTTTATTAAGTTCTCAGCCACCTTAATTCTCTGTACAAAAATATATTTATTTACTATTTCTTATCTCAGGATTTAATTTATTAATTTCTTTATTTTATAATATTCCTTACACTATAAATTGTCAACTATATATTATAATATCCAAAAGAAATTTTTAAAATACATTTTATTTAGCTGTTTTCTTTTCATATCTATTCCATAACCATAAACCAGATAATATAACTAGAAGACCTCCACCAATCATCTCTATCTCATATATAATATTTTCAGCAAACGTAGGCATAACTGGTGCTGCAGATAATAATATACCAACTACAGTTACAGCTAAAACCATTTTGGCTAAACCTATACAAGTACTTGTTGATTTTGCCATAGTATAAGGTCTAATTTCATCTGGTCTCTCTTTTCTTAGTTTAATATAAGAAGCATATAATAATACATATGGGAATAATGCAGTTAATGCTGTCATAGTAACAAGAACATTGTATATAGCATCAACAGAAGGCATTAATGTAGTCACCAATAGTATTATAGTAACTATTATTGCTTGAAGTATAACTGCTTTAGAAGGTATCTTATGTTCATTTACTTCTACCAAACTATCAGGAAATACTCCCTTTTTAACGCTACCAAATAACATTTTTATTGGTGATGCTATATAAAGAACTATTGCTCCTAATATTGAAAAAGCTATACCAAAAGCTATCAGTTGAACCAACCAAGAACCTATTCCTAAAGATTCACAAACAGCTGCAAGTGCATCTAGCACACCTTTAGAAGCAGTAATTTGGTCTGGTGGTATTATCATTGTTATTGCAATTGAACCTAATACATATAATGAAGCTACTATTCCAGCTGATATTAATATAGCCTTAGGGAAGTTCTTTTCAGGCTTATCTATTTCTGTTATGAAGTTAGCTGAAGTTTCTGCTCCTGCTAAACCAAACATTATAGCTGATATAGCAACAAATGCATCCATATTAAGTTTTGGAGTCATTGAAGCTACTGTATATGTTGAAGCTATATCATGTTTTTTAAGTACTAATACTGCTACAAATGAAAATATTATAAGTATAGCACTTGGTATTGTTGAACCTAATGCACCTGTATTAGTGAATATCTTTGTAAAACTTATTCCTTTAGTTGCTATAAGAGATAATGCCCAGAATATTATTAAAGATAATATAAGTACAAACATCTTATTGTCTGCAAGTGCTGGATTTCCTATTGTATAAGAAACATTTACTGCTAAAAATGTCAAGAATGAAGAATACCAAAATATTTTAGCTGTCCAGTTTAGCCAAGAAACTAAAAATCCATATTTTTCTCCAAAGGCTTCCTTAACCCAATCATACAGACCTCCATCACCTTTTTGATATGTAGAAGCTAATTCAGCACAAATTAAAGCTCCTGGTACAAAGTATATAAATGAAAATAATAACCACATAGGTATTGCACCTAATCCTAAACCAAAGCTTGATGCTGTAGACTTAGCTATCCATCTTATACCGTATAAAGCTGATACATTCATAAATACCAAACTCCATAGGCCTATTTTTTTCTTTTCCATCCTAATTTAAATTCCCCTCTCTATTAATTAGTTAAAAATTGATTTCAAAATTGATAAAATAGATTCATTGTCATCAAATCAATAATCTTCATAATATTCACATTATTAAAGGCATTACTGATAAAGTCTAAATGCTTTGAAATCAAATTTTATTAAAAGTGATACATCTCAAAAACTCTACCACTTTAATTTTAATCATACTAAATTTTTAAGATTGTTTCAATATTATTTTAATATAAAATTTTATTTATTATTTTTCATGATTATGTAAAAAGCCTAAATACGTGGTTTTATAAATTTTATTTACTATTTTTATAATATTTTCACAATAAAAGGTCATTTTATTTCTATTTTAATGTAAAAACAATGATTAAATTTAATATAAAAAATATATACCAAAATTTTTTTATATTTCTAGAAGAAAAGTATACTATTTTTTGTTTAATAGTGCTAAAATTGATTTGTATTGAATTTTGATTAGGAGGAAATTATTATGAAAACTCAAAGATTAAATGCTGTACTTGAACAAATGAAAAAAGATGATATTTCTCAAATGTTAGTAAGTGACCCTACTTCGATATTTTATCTGACAGGGGTACTAATACATCCAGGTGAAAGATTACTATCATTATACTTAAATTTAAATGGAAATAATAAATTATTTATAAATGAATTATTCCCAGTTGCAGAAGATTTAGGTGTTGAAATGGTTTGGTTTAATGATACTCAAAATCCAGTAGAAATAATAGCTGAGCATATAGACAAAAATGCTACTATGGGTGTTGATAAAAACTGGCCAGCTAGATTCTTATTAAACTTAATAGAATTAGGTGGAGGAAGTAAATTTGTAAACTCATCTTATATAATAGATACTCTAAGAATGTGCAAAGATGAAGAAGAAAAAGAACTAATGAGAATAGCTTCAAGATTAAATGACAAGGCTATGGAACAACTTAAGGCTACTATTTCTGGTGAACTTACAGAAAAACAACTTGTTGGTAAGTTATCTAAAATATATGAAGACCTAGGTACTGATGGATTTTCATTTGACCCTATTATAGGCTTTGGACCTAATGGAGCTAATCCACATGGTGAACCTGGAAATGCACTTGTAAAACCAGGAGATGCAATAATATTAGATATAGGTTGTATAAAAGATAATTATTGTGCTGATATGACAAGAACTGTATTCTATAAAGAAATACCTGAAAAAGGTAGAGAAATATTTGAAATAGTTCTTGAAGCTAATAAGAGAGCTGAAGCTATTGTAAAACCAGGAGTTAGATTCTGTGATATAGATGCTGCTGCTCGTGATTACATAACTGAAAAAGGATATGGACAATACTTTACTCATAGAACTGGTCACTCTATAGGACTTGAAGTTCATGATAAAGGAGATGTATCTTCTATAAATACAGATACTGTACAACCAGGAATGATATTCTCTATAGAACCAGGCATATATTTACCAGGTGAGTTTGGAGTTAGAATAGAAGATTTAGTGCTTGTTACTGAAGATGGTTGCGAGATATTAAACAAACTTGATAAAGAAATATGTGTAGTTGGTTAATTCTAAGATTAACTCAAATAATATTAAAATAATTGTTTCAACGTCTAATGAAAGTACAACGTGTTTATAACACATGTATCTATTATAATCAAAATTTGGATTTTGGTTTTTAAAAAAACAATTATTACATAAATTCGGGGTTCTTATGAACCCCTTTAATTTTTCAACCCATTATTTATATTGCAGTTATTAAAATTGCACCTTTTGAAGTATATGTACCCATCACTGAACCAACTTCACAGATTACAACATCTTTGTATTTTACATCCTTTTCCATAGCTTCCCTTACCTTTTGAGCCTTTTCAGGACAGTTAGCATGCCCTATAAATAAAACCTTTTCTTCTTTATCTTTAATTTTTGACTCTACTAAAGTAATCAGCTTTTTCAAGCTATTACCTTCGCCTCTTGCCTTATCTATAGGAGTTACAATGCCATCTGCAACTTGTATTATCGCTTTAAAATTCAAGGTATTTATAATTTTTCCTGCTATTGGGTTTATTCTACCGCCCTTAATAGCATTTTCTAAAGTTTCAAGAGTTCCAAAGAATGGGGGATTATCTTTATATTTATTTATTATTGAAACAATCTCTTCAATTTCTTTTCCTTCTTTTATTAATATTGCTGCTTTTAACACTAATTGTCCTATTCCAATTGACCCACTAAGTGAATCTATAACCTCAATTTTTTTGTTATTTCCTTCCTTTTCAAACATATCCTTTGCCAAAAGTGCACTATTATAAGTTCCAGATAATCCTGAACTTATATTAATTACCAATACACTTTCTTCATGACAATGATATGCTTCTAAAAATTTATCAGGTGAAGGACATGATGTTTTTGGTAGCACTTTACTCTCACTCATTTTTCTATAGAAAGTTTCATTATCTATTTCCTTTCCAGATATATAACTTTCTTCTCCAAAAGATACATTTAAACCAACAACTTCTATGTTGTATTTTTCTATTATATCATCAGGTAAGTCACATGCACTGTCCACTATCAATTTTATTTTATCCATATTAACCTCACTATAAGATATTATTTTATTTATTCAGTCGGTCGTACGACCGATTTAATTATTATTTTATATTTTGAATGAAAAAAAGTCAATAGATATAGATTCTCACTTTGTTGACAATAAATATTCATAAGCTTATAATGTTATTAATTTGTTATAAATATACATGGAAAGGTAGGTTTTATGAAAGCAAATAATATGAAACAGGCTATTTTATCATCTGCAACCAATTTAATAGCCAAAAATGGAGTTCAAAATACTAGCCTTGCTGATATTGCAAAAGATGTAAATATAAGTAAAGGTACTTTGTATTATCACTACGCATCTAAAAATGATATTATATATGATATTGCGGATACTCATTTAGAAGTTATAACTAGTGCTATACTAAACTGCGTAAAAAATGTCAAATCAAAAAAATCTCAAATAGAAATGGTTAACTTAATCTTAGAGAAAATCCCTACTATAGAAAGTCGTGGTAGGGTACATATGTATCTTATTTGTGAGGCGATTACTTCAAATGATGATTTAAAAGAAAGAATGAGATTAAAATATATTGAATGGAGAACTACTCTTAAATCTGAAATTGTCGAATCACTAGAAAAATATAATAGTAGAGAAAATGAACAGGATGCTGAATCATTTTCTTTTTTACTTATGTCTATAGTTGATGGTTTGGTTGTCCAAAGTTTATTAAAAACAGAAAAAATACCTTATGAAAATATAGCTTCTTTTTTAGTTAATCATTGGATTTAAATTTAATACTTATATAATTAATAAAAGTGAACTATTAAAGTTATTTGCCTTAACAGTTCACTTTCTTATTTACTATCAATAATTTTTACTTAAAATATTCAATTTTTATTTAAACCTTCATGGAATTACAAAATAAAAATCTTTTATGAATTTTAAACATTTCTATTTATGTTCATGCGTATGTCCATCTAAATGTTCATGACTTCTTACTACAAATCTCTCTCTTAACATATTCTTATACCTCCTAGTATATTATTGAGTACTTCATGTACTCCATTAATTACAGTATACATCTAACTAGGCATAATCTCAATACATATGGCATTTTTTAGCATCTATAATCTTAAAGAAACTTATCTTTAAAACCTCCTCCTTTTACTTCTTCCACATTATTTACAGAAATAAAAGCTTCACTATCCATGTCGTAAATTAAATCCTTAAATTTGCCTATTTCATTTGCAGATATTATGCAATAAATCATCTTTTTCTTATTTTGTGTATATGCACCTTCTGCCTCCAAAAAAGTAACTCCTCTTCCCATCTTGTTCATTATTACTTTTGATATTTCATCATATTTATTTGATATTAAAAGTATGGATTTTTTTCTATCAAAGCAATCTTTTCCTATGTCCATCGTAAAAGAAATTATATACATAGCAATTAAAGTATACATTACCAACTTAGCTCCAAATAAGAAAGCTCCTGCACATACTACAAAGAAATTAATAAATAAAAATGTATTTTTCATAGGTATATCGTACTTTCTTTTCATTATAGCTGCTACTATGTCAAGTCCTCCAGCAGTAGCTCTTGCTTTAAAAGTCAACCCCATACCTATACCTGTTAATGCACCACCATAAATACACTGTAACATAGTATCATCTATTGGGAAATATTTAGCAATGTCTTGCGTTAACCCAAGTGATACAGAAAATAGTAACATATTGACAAAACTTATTAACAAAAATTTATTATCAAAATACTTTCTAGCTATAATAAATATTGGTATATTCATCAAAAAACTTGATATTCCTTGATTTATACCAAATAATTTATATAATATGACACAAATTCCAGCTACTCCTCCACTTAATAACTTAGCTGGTGCTAGATATAAATTTATTCCTAAGGTTGATAGAATCATACCCAATATAATAAGACCATATTGTAAAAATATGTTATTATCAACACTTAGCTTTTTGCTTTCACCATACATCTAAACGCACCCCTTTGCATAATAAATAAACCACCCTGCACAACACACGATAAATTTATAAATAAATTTATCAGAAGTAGTTTACTCTAAAATATTATTCACCCTCACTTAAACGTTTATTCACTAATATTCTATCACATGCTATAAATAATTTATATGATTTATACATATTTATTTATTGTAAGTTTTGGAATATTTCAACATTTTATTGAATAGAAAATTATACTGTATTAAAAAATCCCTATAGAAATTTATGAACTAATTCCTATAGGGATTTTAATTAACTAACTATTATTTTTATTTTCTTGTAACTTTTATACCTGTCATATGGTCATTTAAATTTTGTTCTTCTAAAGATTTATCATCTACTCTTTTTATTTCTAAAGCTAAAGTTTCAGACTTGATATATTCATCAAAATGTTCAACAGCCTTAGCAATTTCATCATCACCACAGTATTCTATTGCTATATTATCTAATACTTCAAAGTTATTAGATTTTCTCAATTGCTGTACTTTAGATATAAATTCTCTAGCATAACCTTCGTCAACTAATTCTTCAGTTAACTTAGTATCTAGTATAACAAAAAGATTATTTTCAACAGATACATTAAATCCTTCCTTAGCAGTTATACCTATTAACACTAAATCCTTATTGAACTCAAAAGCTTCACCATCTAAGTTAACTGTTAAAGTCTCACCTTTTTCAAGCTTATTCACAGCTTCATGAGCATTTAATTTATTTAATGCTCCAACGAATAAATTCATCTTAGAACCTAACAATGGTCCTGCTTCCTTAAAGTTTGGTTTTAGACTAAAGTTCATATACTCATCTAAGTCCTTAGCAAATACTACCTCTTTAACATTAAGCTCTTCTTTTATTAAGTCAACTACGTCGCTTATTGTATCTTCAAACTTACCATCTACTAACACTTTTTGTAATGGTTGACGAACTTTTATTCTTTCAACTTCTCTTGAAGCTCTACCTAAAGTAACTAGGTTTTTAGCTAAATCCATTTTTTCTTCTAATTTAGTGTCTACTAATTCTTCATTAAATTTAGGATATTCAGCTAAATGAACAGATACTTCTCCTGTTAGGTTTCTATACATTTCTTCTGACATATATGGTGCAAATGGAGCTATAGCTCTACAAAGACCATGTAATAATTCATAAGTTGTATTGTACACTGCTTTTTTATCTTCTGTTAATTCAGTTGCCCAAAATCTTCTTCTTGAACGTCTTATATACCAGTTAGATAAATCATCATTTATAAAATCTTGTATCATTCTTAAAGTTTTATTTAACTCAAATATAGCTAAATTTTCTTCTACATCTTTCATTAAATTGTTGAACTTAGATAATATCCATCTGTCAAGTTCTGGTCTATCTTTATATTCTATAAAGAATTCAGTTGGATTTATATCATCTGTGTTTGCATATAAAGTAAAGAAATTATATACATTCTTCATAGTACCTATAAATTTACTTTGGATTTCTTTTAAGCCATCCATATCAAATTTAGTTGGAGTCCATGGTGGAGAAACATATAATAGATACCATCTTAATGCATCTGCTCCATATTGGTCAAATAATTCCATTGGATTTACTGTATTTCCTCTTGATTTACTCATTTTCTTACCATCTTTATCAAGTACAAGGTCTGGAACTAAAACACTCTTGTATGGTGCTTTTCCTAATACAAATGTTGACACTGCAAGTAATGAGTAGAACCAACCTCTAGTCTGGTCTATACCTTCTGATATATAATCAGCTGGGAACAGTTGCTCGAAGTTTTCCTTGTTTTCAAATGGATAGTGGTGTTGAGCAAATGGCATAGACCCACTATCAAACCAACAGTCTATAACTTCTGTTACTCTTGTCATTGGTTTTCCACATTTTTCACACTTTAAGTGTATATCATCTACATATGGTCTATGAAGTTCAACTGTTTCTGGATTTACATCTTCTATAGCTTTTTCAGCTAATTCAGCTCTTGAACCAACTGAATCTGTATGACCACATTCGCATCTCCATATAGGAAGTGGAGTTCCCCAATATCTAGTTCTTGATATTGCCCAGTCATTTAAATTTTCTAGCCAGTTTCCAAATCTCTTTTCACCTACAAAACTCGGGAACCACTTTACACCATTATTATTTTCTATTAATTTATCTTTAAGTTTAGTCATTTCTATATACCAGCTTGGCTTTGCATAGTATACTAGTGGAGTTTGACATCTCCAACAGTGAGGATAATTGTGAACTACTTTTTCTTTACTATATAATTTATTTTCAGAAGCTAGCCATTTTATTATTTCAACATCTAGCCCATCTTCCATTACAAATCTACCCTCCCAAGGAGTAGTTGTAAATTTACCAGTTTCATCTACTGGCTGAACAACTGGTAAATCATATCTTTTACCTGTGTTATAGTCGTCTTCACCAAATGCTGGTGCTGTATGAACTATTCCAGTACCATCTTCAGTAGTTACATAGTCTCCTACTGTAATAAAAAATGCTTTTTTATCAACTTCTACAAAAGGCATTAACTGTTCGTATTCTAACCCTTCTAAGTCTTTACCTTTCATTTCTTCTAAAACTTCATAGTCTTCACCTAGTACTTTATCAGCTAAAGGCTTAGATACATAATATACCTCATCACCTTTTTTAACTTTTAAATAATCTACATCAGCATTTACTGTTAATGAAACATTTGATGGTAAAGTCCATGGAGTTGTTGTCCATGCTAAGAAATACTCATCAGCATCTTTTTTCTTAAATTTAGCTATAACTGTATTAGTTTTTACTTCTTTATATCCTTGTGCAACCTCATGACTAGCAAGACCAGTTCCACATCTTGGGCAATAAGGAAGTATTTTGTGCCCTTCATAGATATATCCTTCTTTATTGAATTTATTCAGTATCCACCATACAGACTCTATATAGTTATTATCTAAAGTTATATATGGATTATCTAAATCAACTTCATAAGCCATTCTCTCAGTCATTATTCTCCATTGTTTTTCAAATGAGAAAACTGATTCTCTACATTTTTGGTTAAATTCAGCTATTCCATACTCTTCTATTTGCTGTTTACTAGTAAGACCTAATTCTTTCTCTACTTGTATTTCAACTGGTAATCCATGTGTATCCCAACCAGCTTTTCTTTTTACTTGATAACCAGACATTGTTTTATATCTACAAACTGAATCTTTAAGTGTTCTAGATAAAACATGGTGTACACCAGGATTTCCATTAGCTGTTGGAGGTCCTTCATAGAAAACGAAACTTGGGTCATCTTTCCCTTTTTCTAAAGTTTTTTCAAGTATATTTATGTCTTTCCAATAATCAAAAACTTGTGCTTCTGCTTGTTTTACAGAACTGTCTACCAGTGGCTTAAATTTCGCCATGTAAATCACCCTTTCCTATAAATATTATAATTCCAAAATTTTTTATTTTTTCACATAAATTTAAATACTAAAAAACTCGCCCCCTTTAAACCAAAGGGACGAGTTATAAATCGCGTTACCACCCTAATTCTATATGTGAACTAAATACTAGCCACATATAACACTCTAATAGTATAACGGTACTGACCGGCACAGCTTAGTAGAATTTAATCGTTCAGCCTGCAGCTCAAGAGTGATTTTTATCTTTATAAATTCATTGGTTCTCAGCATACCCAATTCTCTGTAAAATTATCTAAAGATAAATGTCTCTATCAACGCTTTTAAAAATTTATCTGTGTTTATATGAAATTTTATAACAAATAATTTGAATAGTCAATATATTTTTGAAAAATATAATAATTTCTATTTTTCTTACATTTTTATCCTATTTTTAATCTTTGTTATAGATTTCTCAAACTCACACAGTTATTCTACATAAAAAATAAACAAATTACAAGCTTATTCTAAAGTTGTAGCAGCTTCATCATTACTATAATTATACACTGTTGTTCCTTCAAATGCATTTACACATTTTTCATCTACATCATAAAAAATCTCATCAACACTTCTTATTTCATCTTCTAACAGTGATTTAAATTTATTTCTAAATATCTTAAATTCTTTGACTAAAGCATCATACTCTTTTCTTATCTCTATGACACGGTTATTAGCTTGTTCTATAATTTGTCTAGCTTTTAAATCGGCTTCTTCAACAATTATCTTAGCCTTTTTATTAGCCGCGCTACAAGTGTCTTCTGCTGCACTTTGAGCAGTTATTAAAGTAGCTTTTAGTGTTTCTTCAATATTTTCATACTTGTTTACTTGGTCTTGATATAACCCTAATTTTTCTTTAAGAGCTGTATTTTCCCTACATAGAGATTCATAGTCTTCCTTGATGATATCTAAAAATTCATCAACCTCTTCATCTCTATACCCTCTTAAACCTTTTTTAAACTCTTTATTTTCTATCTCAATTGGAGTTAGCATTACATTTCCTCCCAGCTATAATTTAAATTAGTCCTTATACAATTAATTTTGCTTGAACTTTTATTTTCCCTTTTTTAGTAATATCTCCTATTTGTGTTACCTTAGCTCTTCCTTTGCCTCTAATAGAAATCAAATCATCATTTTTTACTATTTTAGAAGTTGAAGTTATCTTTTCATAATTGACATGGACTTTTTCTCCATTTATGTATTTTGCACTATCTTGTCTAGATATATTGTAAAGACCACTTATCACACAATCTAACCTATCTGAAGATACTGTAAATGATACTTCCTTATATTTTAAAGAACTATTAACAATATTTTCTCTGGAAATTTCCTTTACAATTACATTATTTCTTGAAACTTTTTCTAAATTTACAATTATAAAATCGCAAATATCACTACTTACAACCACTTGACAAAAGCTATCATGTATAATTATATCTCCAATTTTTTCTCTTTTTATACCTAGACTCATAATTGACCCTAAGTAATCTTTATGAGATATATTTTTAAATTTAAAATTTCCTTCTATTTGTAAAAATCTAAGAGTATCTTCTATATCTTCATATTCCATGTAAAATGGATAAATAAATACAGTGCTTCTTTCAGCTTGTTCATAACCTCCATCCACACTGTATTTTATTTCATTTGTAGAATTTAATATTGCTACAGCATTTTTTACTTCATATGGATTAAGAAACTCAGTAGACTTAACATCATAGTTTTTTATACAACTATTAGCCTTGTCTATTACTTTAAGCATTTTATTTTTCAAGTCTATATCCTTTATGTGATTTGTTAATTTTAATTTATCCATCCTATCACCTTAGAATATAACCAATACTAATTGTCTCAGGAACATCAATAATACTATTGCAATTAAAGGAGAAAAATCTATAGGTCCATTTGTATATTTGTACATTATAGACCTTATCGGTCCTTCTATTGGCTCTGTAAGATTTTCTAAAATCTCAAAAATTTTACTTTGTCTTCCATTTGGAAACCAAGTCATCAAGCTTTTTATAACTATCATCCATGCTATTATATCTAAAAGATAATAAAGTGCAATTCTTATTGTTCCCATATATTAACCGCCTTTTTACTATTTATTTTGCCAAGGGAAGAATGCTTTACTTTCTAATTCTTTTTTCATATTTGCATCTATATCCACATTATTAGGAGCTAGTATAAATATTGATTTAGAAACCTTTTGTATACTTCCATCTAAGACATAAACTGCTCCATTCATAAAGTTAAATATAGATTTACGAACTTCAGAATTAGTCAATCCTTCCAAATTCACTATAACTGCCCTTCTTTGTTTTAAATGGTCTGCTATAGTTGCAGCTTCATCATAAACCTTAGGTTCAACTATTACGACTTTCATTTGGCTAGTTGTATGTAAATTTACAATTTTATTTGCTTTTGCAGTACTAAATCCACTGCTCATTTCTTCTTCTTGAACTATATCGTCCATGCCACCTTCATATTCATCTTCAATATAATCTTCTTCTTCGTCAACTATCCAATTCTTAAATTTAGATATTATTCCATTTGACATTATTAACTTCCTCCTTAGAATTTATTCAAATTTGAGTAATTATTTTTTATTGTAATTTCTTTCTCCAAAGATTGATGTTCCAACTCTGACAATGGTAGCCCCTTCCTCTATAGCAATTTCATAATCGTGACTCATTCCCATTGATAAAACATCCATTCCTACATTAGGTATGTTTAGTTCTTTTATTTGTTTTGATAAATCTTTAAGACCTTTAAATACACCTCTTATTTTATTTTCATCTTCTACAAAAGGTGCCATTGTCATTAGACCTTTTATTTTTATATTTTTATATTTTTCTGACACTTCTTTGACAAAGTCTACAACTTCTTCTTTATCAAGTCCATGCTTAGATTCTTCTTTAGATATATTCACTTGTACTAAGCAATCTATTTCTCTATTTATTTGTTCTGCACGTTTTTGAATTTCTTCACATAATGCAATTCTATCTAAAGAATGTATCATACAAACTTTATCGATTATGTACTTAACTTTATTTGTTTGCAAAGTTCCTATCAAGTGCCAGTTTAATTTGTCACCTATAATATCATATTTTCTAGCTAATTCCTGAGGTTTATTTTCACCAACAGAAGTGATTCCTTCCTGCATTGCCTCATTGACTAAGTCAACATCAACAGTTTTTGTGACTGCCAAGAGGGTAATTTCTTTGCTATCTCTATTTACTTTTTTTGCAGCTTTATCAATTTTACTTCTTATCTCAGATAAATTATCTTTAATAGAACCCATTATTATCACCTACTTTATCCTTATATTTGTGTTTATACTGTTAGGTCTTAAAATTATTTTGTCATATAGATTAACACTTGTGACTCCATTTATGTCATTTTTATAATAATCCACAAATACAGAAGATTCATTCTCATAAGTTATCCCTTCTAATATGACAAATTTTACACTTTGTGATTGTTCATCAATTACATATACACCACGTTTATTGTCTTTTGTTTTTATAGAAGTTTTAGGTATTTTTAAACATTCCATCTGATTATATATTATATCAAATTCTTCGACACTTGTATCCTGATTTGTAACAATTTGGTTACTTATTTTTAATTTTACCATTATTTTATTATTATTTTCATATATTTTGTAAACTTTTGCATCTATTTTTTGCTCACGATACTCAATTACTACATTTTGATTTTTTTTAAAGTTATTAGAATCTTCTTTACTTATGTATGTCGATAGATAACTACTTTGGTCATTGGCATCTTTTTCTATAGTCCCTTTTACATTAATCTTTGCATCAACTTTTTCACTTTTTAGTACCAATGTATCTACATTTTTGCTAATTATCATTACTAATACATTAAATACTAAATATATAAGAATACCAAGTATCACTAATCTAGTATATTTAACCTTTTTCAAAGACTCTCCCCCTATAAAATTTCTTTCATTAATAAGTACTTCTTCTAAAAAATGTTTATTCCTTTTTTATAAGCTAATATTTTATGCTCTAATAATTGTTTTTTTTATATTAAATTTATTTTTTATCAATCTTCCTATACAAGACTGAATTATTTATATATAATTGTATCATAAAGTATAAGTTTAATTTACATTTTACATATTGAACTTACTTTATATACTTTTATAGTTATTTTTATTTTTAGATACAATATAAAACCAATTAAAATTTAAAATTACTTTTGTTCTGTTGTCATTAATTAGTTAATTATCTACACATTAGGATAACGTTATCACAACAAAGGTTTATATCCTAAAAAAAATACAAGGAGGATTTTCTTATGTCAGAAATTTTATTAGGAACAGGTTTACTTTTATTGGTTCTATGTTGTTTCACAATTTTTAGTTACAAAGCTCCATATGGTATGAAGGCTATGGGAGCTCTAGCAAACGCTGCATGTGCTACTTTCTTAGTAGAGGCATTCAATCTTTCTTTACTTGGTGATGTTCTAGGTATGGAATTTTTTAGAAGTGTAGGAGCTGCTAATGGTAGTCTTGGTGGAGTTGCTGCTGCTATACTTGTGCCTTTAGCTCTAGGTGTCTCCCCAGTTTATGCAGTTTTAATAGGATTATCTTGTTTAAAGTTTTCTATATTATCTGGATTCGTTGCTGGATACTTTGTTTCTTTCTTAATTAAGTTTATAGAGAAAAAAGTACCACCTGGAGTAGATTTAGTAGTTGTAATCCTTCTATGTGCGCCGCTATCTCGTCTTATAGCATCAAATGTAGACCCATTAGTTAATAATACACTACTACAAATTGGACAAGTTTTAATAGAAGCTACAAATATTAGTCCTATAATAATGGGAATTATACTAGGAGGTCTAATAACAGTAGTTGGAACATCTCCACTTAGTTCAATGGCTCTTACATCTATAATTGGTCTTACTGGTCTTCCTATGGCAATAGGAGCATTAGGTGCTTTTGGTTCAGCTTTTATGAACTCAACGCTATTTGCAAAATTAAAATTAGGTTCTAAGAAAGATATTATATCTGTTGCTATTGAACCATTGACTCAATCGGATATAATTTCAGCTAATCCAATACCGATATATTCTACTAATTTCTTTGGAGGAGCTTTTTCTGGTATCATTGTAGCTTTGATGGGTCTTGTAAACATGACACCAGGTACAGCTACACCTGTAGCTGGATTTGCTATAATGTTTGCCTATAATCCAGTTCAGCAAGTTCTTATAACAGCTGGTTTATGTGCTTTATTTAATGTAATTGCAGGATTTTTAGGTTCAAAAATATTCAGTACCTTTAAGGTTCTTACTGCCAGTGAAATACGTGGTACTGATACAAAAGAAGAAATTGCTTAAAAACAATAAGATTTATAAATTTATATTTTAAATAGTAGAGTTTTATATTGTAGGCAATTTTATTAATTGCAAGCGTTTTATTTTTTATTTATATTTATGATTATTATGTGTGTTGAATATTTAGATAAATTTTTATTTTTTAATTGTTATTTTGATTAGCTTTTTATTTGATTGATATATTAGAAATAAAAATTAATATAACTTATTACTATTAGAGAGCATAACTTTTTAGATACATAAAAATTTTATATTAATTAGATATTCTTAAAATAAAGCGATACATGACTTTAAATATTCATATATCGCTTTATTGTTATCACAATCTTAACAACTAATTTTTTAAATTTATTATCTTTATTATAATATTTAGATATATAAACTTCTTTAATTTAGCCATCTAAATCTTTGTTTAAATATTATTATATGTAACGCACTTAGTTTTTAAATGAATGTATAGGAGCTGGAATTCTTCCTCCTCTTTTAGTAAATAGTTCAGATGAATTTGTATTTATAGGCATCACTGGTGCTCGTCCTAAAAGTCCTCCAAACTCTACCATATCACCTACATCACATCCTGGTGCTGGTATAATCCTAACTGCTGTAGTCTTATTATTAATCATACCTATTGCTGCCTCATCAGCTATCATAGCTCCAAGAGTACCTGCTGTAGTATCACCTGGACAGCTATTATGTCAAGACCTACAGAACAAATGGCAGTCATTGCTTCAAGCTTATCTATACTTAAAGCACCTTTAATAACAGCATCAATCATCCCTGCATCTTCAGATACTGGTATAAACGCTCCGCTAAGCCCTCCAACATGTGAACATGCCATTACTCCCTGCTACAGATTATGCATTGAATTAAATATTTCTTCTCGTTGAATTTTTACATCTACTGATAATTTCTTTCCTCTTTCAATTAAGTCTTCAACCGTTTGCTCAAAAGAATTTAATGATTCCTCTAAATCAACTATCATAATCATGGTAAAATAATCCTGCAATATCTTTTGTGATATATCTACTATATTGATGTTTTGCTTGTATAATTCATCACTAATTCCTGCTACTATACCTGGTTTATCCTTTCCAATTACTGTTAAAATTGCTTTCATAATAATATCCTCCCTTATTTTTTTATAAATCTTATATTTTTACAAATTGAAATATGTATTAACACATATTTCATTTATTTGTTAGTAAATCGCTTTTTATGTATATATTTAATATATTTTAATACCTACATATTCATTTGTCAATTTTTTTTCAATATTCTATTATTTTTATACTATTTAGAAAATTCATGTATTATGCATGCTTTCTCAATAATAAACATATTTTTCATAATAAATAATGAAAGTTATTACTCAGTAATCTCACAATTCCCTAAATAACCCCCTCTAAAAATTATTTTTTTACTTCTATGAATTCAACTATATTTTTTCTTGTATCATGATTTACAACCAATATAGAAGCAATCATAAGACTTTTTCATTCTATACCTAATAGAGTTTTTTTAGTTTTAAAACAGTATTAGCGAAAAATATACTTTATCCATTATAATTTTTCTATAATTATTAATTATTGTAAATTTATATAAATACTTTTAGTAACTTTTATAAGTAAAAAGCTACTTACTAAAGCAAACAAACGTTTCGCTTTAATAAGTAGCTATACTTTTATAACAAAATAGTTATAATATTAGAACTTCCTTCATTTACAATTTTTTGTAAAGTCTTTTGCATTTTAACTCTTATCTCTTCTGGCATAGTATATAATTTACTTTGTAATTGCTCTTTTACTAGGTCATGAAGTGACTTACCAAACATATTTGATTCCCATAAATCTGCTGGTTGCTCCTCAAATACTTCCATAAGATATTTTATCATTTCTTCACCTTGATTTTGATTTCCAACTATTGGAGAAACCTCTGTAGATATATCTGCTTTTATAATATGAAGTGATGGTGCATTGGCTTTTAACTTGATACCATATTGTTTTCCTTGTTTCATTATTTCTGGTTCTTCTAAACTAAGTTCTTCTAAGGAAGGTGCAACTACTCCGTATCCTTTTATCTTGGCATCTATTAAGGCACTTTCTATTTTATCATACTCATTTTTAACTTTAGATAGTCTAGTTATCAGACTAAGCAGTTGATAATCTCCTTCAATTTTAAATCCACTCTTTTCTTCAAGGACATTATAGAATAAGTCTTGCTTTGTCTGCAAATCAATATTTATAACACCTTCTCCTAACTCTACATTATCAACACCTGTATCTTCCAAAAACTCTAACTCAGAAAATCCTTGCATAATACCTTCTATATCTCTTATTTTACCTATATCTATAATGCTTTGTTTTAATGTTGTTATTATGCTACTTTTTATCCAGTGATTTCTCTCGAGACCTTCAACCCATTTTGGTAAATTAATTCTTATTTCTGTAAGTGGGAAATCATATAATACAGCTTCCATAACTTCCTCTATATCATCTTCTTCCATTTCAACCACATTCATCGGAAGAACTGGAACTTCATACTTTTCTTCCAATTCATTTCTAAGCATACTCGTTTCCTCACTTTTTGGACTTAACGTATTTAAAACCACTGCAAATGGTTTTTTAAGACTTTTCAATTCCTGTATAACTCTCTCTTCTGGATCTACATAGCTTTTTCTGTCAATGCCAGTAACTGAACCATCTGTCAGAACAACTATCCCTATTGTAGAATGGTCTTTTATAACTTTTTTAGTTCCTATCTCTGCTGCCTTTTCAAATGTCATAGCTTCTTGAGACCAAGGAGTGGATACCAATCTTTGTTTTCCACCCTCTTCATGCCCTAAAGCACCTTCAACTATGTATCCAACACAATCTACCATTCTTACTTTTAAAGATACTGTGTCTTTTATTTTTATTTCTACACCATCTGCTGGTACAAATTTTGGCTCTACTGTCATTATTGTTTTACCTGAACCACTTTGAGGTATCTCATCTCTTGTTCTATCCTTTTTAAATTCATTGTCTATATTAGGTATAACCAACTTTTCCATAAATTTTCTTATAAAAGTTGATTTTCCTGTTCTTACAGGTCCAACTACTCCAATATATATATCCCCCTGAGTCCTTTTGGATATATCTTCGTATATGTTATTATTCATATTATTCCTCCTATACATCTAATCTTATTAAATTATATTTAGATTTCGAGGTTAATATTCTTAAAATAGAAAAATAAAGACCAGCAATATTAATTTAGTTCACAGATAGAAATTCGTAAATTTCAATGTAAATTAAATTATATCGCTGGTCCAAATAGTAGTGTGCTATATTAACTGACTTTAGTAGTATTCTTATTTGACTTACTATTCATTTCAATAAGCTCTTTACGTCTTTCTTTAGTCATGTTCATCCATATAAATGTAAACACCAATCCAATTATGGCTACTATAGTAAGAACTATAAAGTAATACTTATATCCAGTCACACCTGGAAATGCATCTAATATCTTTCCTGCTGCTAGTGGACAAAGTACTTCTGGAAGATATCCTAATGTAGCAACTATACCTATAGCAGTTCCTGATATTGATAATGAATAATTACCTTCTTCAAGTAATGAATAGTGTAAACCTTGAATTGCATACATAGATACATATATTGCAACACATCCAATCAATAATATATAAATCATAGATGATTTTGTCGGTGTAAATATTACACCTAAAAGACCTGCAATCATAAGTATAAATCCATAAGATATAATCTTTGATGAACCAACTTTATCTCCAAGTAATCCAGAAGCAGCTGATGCTACTGGTCTACAATACTGAGCTAATATTGATATTGCAGATGCAAATACCACAGTTGTTCCAAATGCTTCAGTTGAATAAGGTGTAAAATAGTAAAATGACATATTAGCTGAATATGAACAAAACATTATTATTGTTATTATCCATGTATGAGGCATTTTTATTACTGCAAAGAAAGCTTCTTTATCAAATTTTGCTGATACCTCTTTTTCATTATCCTTTAACTTGAAAAATACTAATACTCCAACTATTACATTTATGGCTGAATACAGCACTATAATTGTTGTAAGACCAGATTTATCACTTACTTTTGATGAAATATACCCAAATAGTATTAAGACTAGAGATAGATGAATTGCATTAGTAATTCCACGACCGCTTTCCATAAATCCAAAAGCCTTTCCTTGTTCATTTTCAGATGCTAACATCCTAACAGCTTTTACAAGAGCTGGCCAAAAAGTAAGTATTGTTGTTATCCCCCATAAAGCATGGATTAAAAACACAACGATATATGGAGGATAAAGTATTAATACAAGACCAGATACCCCTGTAATAATTAAAGAACCTGAAAGTAATTTTCTGGCTGAAATACGGTCTGCTAAAAAACCACCAAAAAGATATGATACCATTGCGAGTAGACCATAAATACTTCCTAAACTTCCCATTTGTGTATTTGTAAGATTAAATGCTTGTGCAAAAGTATCATAATAATAATTCTTTAAATATGGTAAAGCATATATAAATGCTCCTGATACAAAGAGTATTATCAAGACTTTGAAATTTTTCCAAATGCTTGGTTTATTTACTTCAACTGACATACTTCCTCCTTATGTAAATCCCCGTAAATTTTTATAATAACTAATTATTGTTTATTTGATTGTTTATTCAATATCTCAATATATTTATTAATATATTAGATTAATTTATTTATAACTTTTGGTGAGCTAAAAATAAACTCTTTTAGCTCACCAAAATAATTACATTTTTATTTGTAGGAACGTCCAGAATTATTAGATATCTTTTTTTCATAGTTATTCCAAAGCATTAAACCTGTTACTATAACAAAAAGACCTCCACCTATCATTTCAATCTCATAGACTATGTTATCCTTTAAAGTCTCCATAACTGGAGCTGTTGAGAAAAGTATCCCAACTACAGTTACTACAAGTACCATTCTGGCGATATTGACACAAGTTGAATCACTTTTTGCAATTGAATATGGTCTTTCTTCGTTTGGTCTTGTCTTTCTAAGTCTGATATAAGATGTAAAAAGCAATACATATGGGAATAATGCCGTTAATGCTGTCATAGTAACAAGAACATTATATATATTATCTACAGATGGTAATAAATTTGTTCCTATAAGAAGTAGACTCACTATTATAGCCTGAATTATTACTGCATTTGATGGTATGTTATGTTTATTTGTAACAGTTAATTGCTTAGGAAATACACCTTCTTTTACATTTCCAAAAAGCATCTTTACTGGACCTGCTATATAAAGTACTAATGCTCCAAGTACTGATAAAGTTATTCCAAATGCTACTACTCTTATAAACCAACTTCCTATACCTAAATCTTGTGCAACTTTAGCTAGTGCATCTAGTATTCCTGTAGATGCTGCAATTTCATCTGGAGGAAGTATCATTGTTATTGCTACTGAACCTAGGATATAGATTCCTCCTATTAAAACAGCCACTGTTAATATAGCTTTAGGAAAGTTTTTCTTAGCATTATCCATTTCGGTTATGAAATTAGCAGTCGTTTCAGCTCCTGATAATGCAAATATTATAGCAGATATAGAAACTAGTGAATTGGCATCTATTTTTGGTATTATATTTTGGATTGTATATACAGATGCTGATGGAGCTTTTTTGAGAATAACTACAGACATAAATGCCATCACTATAAGCAATATAGCAGGAATTGTAGAACCTAATGCTCCCGTATTCGTAAAGAATTTTCCAAATGCCATCCCACGAGTACTTACTAGGGACAACATCCAAAATATTATTAGTGAAAGCGATAAAATAAACATCTTATTGTTTGATAAATCTGGATTTCCAAGCATATATGCAATATTTATAGCTAGGAATGTCAAGAAAGAAGAATACCAAAATATCTTTGATGTCCAATTTAACCATGACACCATAAATCCCCACTTCTCTCCATAAGCCTGTTTAACCCATTCTCCAAGTCCGCCATCTTTTGGATATGTTGCAGCCAGTTCTGCACATATAAGTGATGCTGGAACAAAGAATATAAAAGCAAACAATAACCAAACTGGTATAGAACCAAGACCCAATCCAAAACTAGAGGCAGTAGATTTAGCTATCCATCTAATCCCAAATAGTGCTGATATATTCATAAATACTAAATCCCAAAATCCAATTTTCTTTTTCACTGTAATTCCTCCAATTTCAAATTTATTTAAACCTATACATAATGTACTAATTTAAATATCAAGTATAAGTTCTTCAACACTTCTTGGATAATTAGTTATAATTGTAGAACCATTTTTACCTACTATTGCTGTATCTGAGTGTCTAAATCCTCCAACTCCAGGTATATATATTCCTGGCTCCATAGAAAATACCATTCCTTCTTCTAATATTAATTCATTGTCAAATCTTAAATATGGCTCTTCATGTTCTGATAAGCCTAAACCATGACCAATCCTATGATTTGAATATAACTCTAGACCATACTTTGCAACAACAGCTCTTGCTGCTTCATCCACCATTCTTGCTGGTATACCAGCTTTTATTGTATCTAATCCAGCTTGTTGAGCCTCTACTGCAATCTTAAATACTTCTTTTTGTCTTTCTGTTGGTTTACCTATGATAAAAGTTCTTTCATTTTCTGCTCTATAGTTTTCATACCAAACCTGTCTACTATGTATTACTATGTCTCCTCTTTGAAGTATCCTAGTATTAGAATCTAAATGTGGTTGTGCTGTTCTATCAATACCTGAACAAGTCCAGTTGGCAAATCCTATATATGTATCAGGATAATTTTCAGATACGTATTTTAATAAAGCATTGTCCCCTGCAACATCAAATTCCAACTCACTCATACCAACTCTAACATTTTCCAAAGACCCTTTTATACCTATATCAGATAAATAACCAGCTATCTTCAAAAATTCTATCTCTCCTGCGTCTTTTACATATCTCATTTCAAATATTTTACTTCCAATATCTTTAATATCAAATGATTTATCAGTTATATATTCTGAGAAGCTTGCAGACACTATATCTTTTTCTATTCCAACAATTGTTCCTTTAGGATACTTACTTAAAATTACATCTAAATAATGCTTATGTGATATTCCATGTTTTTTCATTTCTGGTATTTCATAATATACATATACATTATCAACTTTTGCAACTTCTTTAGCATGTAATTCTTCTAATCCAGGTACTATTAGTTCTATTTTTTCTTTAGTTACTACTGTTACAATTGGTCTAGAATAAGTTATTGCTTTAAATCCACTAATATAAAATTGATTATCTGGTTCAAATATTAAACCAATTTCAATATTTTTTTCATTCATATACTTTCTCAATCTTTCTAGTCTCATGTTATTTGACATAGTACACCTCTTTCTTAATATTTAGATAATTTATTCAATACACCAGTGATAAATATCTCATTTTTAAAGTTTTTAATATTTTAATCCTTGTTGTATTTGTATGTAACTCAAATTTATTTGTGATTATTTTATCATAATCACGATTATTTTGTCAATCATGATTAGATTTTTAAATATTTTTTATCTTAGTTTTATTTTAAATTATCTAAAAAATAACAATCTATATTAAGTTTTAGAACATTATTCTTGATTTATGGTAAATTTAATGATAAAATCACGATTATATAAACTATATTGATTATTTGTGGGTGAATAAAATGACAAATAAAGAATTACAAAAAAAAAGGATATTAATGTATTTCATAGAAGCTGCCCAAAACATTATGGAGAATGAAGGTATAGAAAATATTACACTTCGTAAGGTTGCAGATATGGCTGGCTATAATAGTTCAACTCTATACAACTACTTTAAAAATTTAGACCATTTAATATCATTTGCATCTATAAAATATTTCAAAGATTATAACTTGAACATTTCAAGGTGCATAGAGAATGTCAATGATGAATACAAGAAATATATAATTATGTGGAAATTATTTTGTAAACATTCTTTTGATAATGCTCAAGCTTTTTATCAGGTATTTTTTAACTTGTCTAGTGATGAACTTGGTTATATAACAAAACAATATTACGATATGTTTCCAGAAGATTTAGGTATTCATGACAGTGATATATCTTTAATGATTACAGGAAAAAGTATAAAAGAAAGAAATAAAATACTCTTGAACAATCTTGTAGATACTGGATATATACCATCTAAAGATTTAGACATAATCAATGATATAATTATTTCTTTTTATCAAAATCTATTATTCTTAAAAAAGAACACAGGAAAAAATTCTGATGATGATGAATTGACTATGAAAATGATTTCTTCTATTGAATACATAATAAAACATGCTAAGTAAAATTAAAATAGGGGCTGTCTCAAAAAAAGAGTGCCTCACAAACTAAAAAGTTCACTTTGAGACACCCCTAAAACAAATTTATTATTTATTGTGCAAGTTTATATATCATCACCTAAAACTACTTCTTCCATTTCGTGTTTTTTGCTTCTCATCATTAGTTCTATTCCAACTTCTTTAGAATTTGAACCATTCTTTATTACAGAGTATATAGCATTAGTTATTGGCATATCTATATTCAACTTTTCAGCAATATCATGTGCTACTTCAGTAGCGGTTATCCCTTCTACAACCATCTTTACTTCTTTCAAAGTATCTTCTAAGCTCATACCTTGACCTATAAGTATACCCGCTCTTCGATTTCTGCTATGCATACTTGTACAAGTAACTATTAAATCTCCAATACCTGAAAGCCCTGCAAAGGTAGACATATTAGCTCCCATAGCAATTCCAAGTCTACTCATTTCACTAATACCTCTTGTCATAAGGGCAGCTTTTGCATTATCACCGTACCCTAATCCATCACATATCCCAGCTCCAAAGGCTATAATATTTTTTAATGCTCCTCCAAGTTCTACTCCAACTATATCTGGATTCGTATAAACTCTAAGCTTAGGGCTCATAAATAAATCTTGTATCATCTGTGCTATTTTTAAATCTTTAGAAGCAACTACTACTGTAGTAGGAATATCCCTTGCTACTTCTTCAGCATGAGATGGACCGGATAGTATTACATATGGATTTTGTGGCAATTCTTCTTCACATACTTGAGATAATCTAAGACCAGTACCTTTTTCGAGACCTTTTGCTACATTAACAATAATTTGTCCCTCTTTTATAAATGGTTTTATTTTTTTGCAAGTACTCCTTACGGCTTGTGATGGAACTGCTAAAACTATCACCTTACAATCTTTTATAGTTTCTTCTATATCAGTACTTATAGTTATATTATTGGGAAATAATACTCCTGGTAAATAGTCTGTATTTTCTTTAGTTCTGTTTATTTTTTTAGCTTGTTCTTCTTTTCGAGTCCACATGCCCACATCATTACCTTTTTTTGCAAGACCTAAAGCTAATGCACTTCCCCAGCTTCCAGTACCTAATACACATACTTTCTCCATGTTTAACACCACCTGAGTATAATAATATTTACTATTCTTTCTTTTAACCAATTTTTCTCTCTGTCCCATTTAATAATCGCTTTATATTTGCTCTGTGATTATATATTACTGATGCAGTTAAGAACAAAGCTACAATTAAACCAGCTTTATTTTTTACTATAAGCATAAATATTGGCGAACATCCTATTCCTACAACAGAGCCTAATGAAACATACTTTGTTATAGCTACCACCAATATAAATACTGCTAGACACATTAGCGTTATTACCGGATTTACAGCGAGCATTGCCCCTAACGAAGTTGCAACTCCTTTCCCACCTCTAAATCCTAAAACTGCTGGCCAATTATGACCTGCCACAACACATATAACTGCCAGATATCCAGCTAAAAGAGTATCTATACCAACCAATCTTGCTGCAAACTCTGATATTAAAACAGCAATTACACCTTTAAGAACATCACCTAAAAATGTCATTGCTCCTGCTCTTTTTCCAAGTGTCCTAAGTACATTTGTCGAACCTGCATTACCTGAACCTTGAGTCCTTATATCAACCCCTGCAATTCGCTTTACAACTATGTATGAAGTCGATATATTACCTAAAAGATATGCAACTACAGCAATAATTATATAACTAAATATCTCCACTGAATTTACCCCCTTTAGTTATATTTTATATATTTATTTTTTATTCTTCTGTCTATACTCAAACTTTATGGAGGTTCCTTCAAAACCAAAATTTTCTCTTATCTTATTCTCAAGGTATCTTTGATATGAGAAGTGAGTTAAGTCCTTATCATTTATAAACAATGTAATTTTAGGAGGTCTAATGTCGGTTTGAGTTCCATAGTAAATTTTTAATCTTCTACCTTTGTCAGATGGTGGTTGGTTTAACATTACGGCTTCTCCAATTACTTCATTTAGTGCTGAAGTTGATATTCTCTTAGAATGTTCATTTGACACATACTCAACTGTATCCAATATCTTGTTCATTCTTTGATTAGTCTTTGCAGAAACAAATACTATTGGAGCATACATCATAAATGGAAATTTTTCTTTTATATCTTTTGTATAATTACTCATAGTCTTATTATCTTTCTCTATTAAATCCCATTTATTGATTACAAATATGCACCCTTTACCTTCATCATGTGCTATACCTGCAACTTTTGTATCTTGTTCTGTTACACCTTCTAGAGCATCTATTACTATCAACACCACATCTGCTCTATCTACAGCACTCATAGCTCTTATTACACTGTATTTTTCTATTGTCTCATATATTTTACTTTTTCTTCTAAGACCTGCTGTATCTATTAGAAGAAATTTCTGTCCATTCTTTTCAAAATAAGTGTCAATTGCGTCCCTAGTAGTTCCTGCAATTGGACTTACAATTACTCTTTCTTCTCCAAGTATCTTATTAAGTATAGAACTTTTTCCTGCATTTGGTTTACCTGTTATAGCTACTCTTATTATATCTTCTTCATACTCTGTATCTAATCCTGCTGGAAAATTTTCAACTATCTCATCTAATAAATCTCCAAATCCCATACTATTGGCTCCTGAAACTGCAAAAGGCGTTCCAAATCCCAATTCATAAAAATCGTATATATTGTCAAATTGACTCTGACTATCAATCTTATTGACCACTAAGATTACTGGTTTTTTTGTCTTTCTAAGCAATTGTGCAATTTCTTTATCAGCAGCTGTTATTCCAGCCTTACCATCAACTATAAAAAGTATTACATGTGACATGTCCATTGCAAGCATCGCTTGATTTCTCATTTGAGATAATATTATATCTTCGCTATCAGGTTCAATTCCTCCTGTATCTACTAATGTAAAATATTTATCTAACCATTCTACTTCAGCAAATATTCTATCTCTTGTAACTCCAGGTGTATTTTCAACTATCGATATCCTTTTTCCTGCAAATTTATTAAATATTGTAGACTTACCAACGTTTGGTCTCCCAACTACAGCTACAACTGGCCTGCTTATACTCATTTTATTTCTCCTTCCATCTTTTGTTTTCTATTTTAAGATTTTATCCACAAAGTCTTTTCCTTCATTCAAACATGGGATAATTTTTATTTTCATAAGTTCTTCTAACTGATTTAGTTCAATATTATCTAAGAAAATTTCTTCATCTGCTTTTAGCATACTTCTTGTTATATAAAGAGCTTCTCCTAATTCTTTATTTTCAAGTTGTTCTTTTAAATCTTTAGCTGTTAAAAGACCTGATACAGTTATTGTCTCTCCAAAAAATTTGTTTTTGATTTCATATACATTTACTTGAAGATTTTTAAACTTGTCCATCATAGCATCTGCCATACTTTGTATAAATTCATATGCAGAATGACCAGTAGCTATTGATACTTTCTTTTCTCTTTTAAGAATATCCTCAGACAATGTATTTAGATACTCTTCAATCTCTGTTTTTAACTTACGTATCATACCTACACCATCTTCAAACTGTAAAAAACCTTCATATTCTTCATATTCAGGCAATTCACTATTAGATAATATATAAAATTCATCTGATAAAAATACAAATCGCGTACCTATTTTCTCAAGATATTTCTGTTGCATTTCATGTATTTGTCCTATAGTTTTACTTGCACCCTTATCATCAAATATATTTAATTCTACTAGATTTTCTCTATACTTTGTAATCCCAACTGGAACTATAGCAACACTATTTACATACGGATAAAGTTGAGCTAATTCTTTTATCGTTCTATCCAATTCCTTTCCATCATTTATACCTGGACATAAAACAATTTGACAGTTCATTTCTATATGAGCATCTGCCAATCTCTTCATTATACCATATAATTTTCCTGCAAATTTATTGCTTATCATTTTTTGTCTTAATTCTGGATTAGTAGTATGCACAGATATATTTATAGGACTTATTCTATATTTAATGATATTATTTATATCTTCTTCACTCATATTTGTAAGTGTGACAAAATTTCCTTGTAAAAAAGATAATCTCGAATCATCATCTTTAAAATAAAGAGTTTCTCTCATACCTTCTGGCAATTGGTCTATAAAACAAAACATACACTTATTTCTACAACTTTTAGCTTGGTCAATTATTGGATTTGTAAATTCAACACCCAAATCTTCGTCATAGTCTTTTTCTATCTCGTATATGTAGACTTCGCCATCTTTTTTTTGTATTTCCACCTCTAAATATTCATCACTTAGTAAGAATCTATACTCTATTATATCATGTATTGGCTGTTCATTCACTGATATAAGTAAATCTCCTACTTCTATACCTATTTCTTCTGCGATACTATCTTTGTAGACCTTACTTATAATATTATTCACTTTTTTTACATTTACTTCCAATATTTTCACCACTCTTTTATATTCATCTAGGTTTATTATAATATACTTTCATATACCATTTGTTAATTTATTATATTTTATAATAGTATTTTTAAGCATTTCATGTCATAATAACATATTTTAATTCTAATAGTCAATATAAGTAAATAGCTATAAAATAGGTTAAAACAAATAATATTCAAATTTAAATATCTTAAAAATTTGAATATTATTTGCTATTAAAAAAATTTTATAATTTTAATGTTTTACTATGATTAACGTCCCATTTGTCATATCATGAACCATTCCACCTACACACTTTGACATGAGCATCGCCTTATTTTGTAAGTCTTTCTCATCATTTGCATAAAATATTGGACAACCTCCACCATTTTTCATATTCTTATCCAGTGTAACTATAGCTAGGGTATATTCATTTAAACCTATATCCATTCCCATCTTATACACTTCCTTTCTTTTCTATTTTATAATTTTTTAGTGATAAGTTTTTTCCTTTAGAGCTTGAAAGTATTGGACATGACTTTACAGCTTCCATTACTTTTTCTACATTCTTATCCACTGGTAAATAAGCAATCATTATACTTTCATCCTCTTTATTCCTTCTAGGTAATGGTACAAATGAAGGTTCTCCATAATCTCCATATAAACCTAACCTTGAATATATATTGTATACTATTGCCTGTCTTTGACCTGAATCAAATAATATTCCTGCATTAGCATAATCTTTATTTTTAGGAATTATTTGTATTCCTACACCTCTATTAATATATACTTCTCTATCACTTTTTAGACCTATATTTGTTATACCTTTTAACTCTCCTACCTTCAATATAGACTCGTCCACAAAACTAATCTCAGCAGGAATTACATCAGCTATGTCTCCGATACTTTTTCTGGTAAGGAGTTTTTTTAGTATAAAAGCTAATAATAGCCCACAAATTGAGCTTATTACCAAACTCATACCTTCACTTATTTTTGTTTCTGCAAGTATTACATAATATAATCCTATTGTTAAAAAAGATGTAACTATACACATATAATTTCTTACTTCATAAGTTCTAGCTATCTCTTCTATGAATGCAGCTCCTCTCTTTACAAGTTGAACTTCCTCTAAGTTTTGTAGTGTATTCCTTCTATTTGCTCTCACTTGTCTAAATTGTTCTGCTGCTAAGGATAAAAATGTTATAGATGTATAAGAACGATTTATAAGAGCTGGAACCAACAATGCTCCTAATGAAGAAGCGACGAATGCTAATATAAGTTGAGATAGTAAAACATTTGGTTGCGTTGGATACTGTTTTTGGTCTAAATTCAACATTATAACTCTAGATGTTATACCAATAATAACAGCAACAAAAAATACTCTATCCATTAAATCACTCCTAAAATATATAATTTGAAATTTGGCATGTAAATCTACAAAGTTTTTCTAGAAAAATCACTCTGCTTTCCTTTTGATGTTTCTATGATAGGTGTACTTTTTACCACATCTATCATGACATCTATATCTTTGAGTATTGGCATATATGGTATAACCACAGTACTTTTTTCTAAATTAGTCTTAGATACAGCGACAATATCAACTTCATCTACATCTCTATCTATACCCATATGAATAAATAGATTATGTATTATAGCTTGTCTTTGCCCTATATCATTTACTATTCCAAATGCACCTAAATCTCTTGGTATAACTTCTATAGCTAGACATTCATTTTTGTATTTTTCTCTTGTACTTTCTAGACCTATATTAGTTATTATTACACCATTTACCATTAAAATAGGTCCTTCAAAACTTATTTTCGCAGGAACTATATCCGCTATATCTGCTATACTGTTTCTTCTTAAAAATCTTCTAAAAATTAAACCTACAAGAGCTCCTGACACAATAGCTAGTACTGTACAATAAAAAAAGCTAAGGTCATACTTTCTTGCAAAAACAATATAAACTATAGAAGATACTAGTGCAGAAAAGAGACTTATATAACTTCTAGATTCATACGTAGATGCTATTTCTTCCACATAAGCATCTCCTTTTGGTACTAATTCTTCATTATCGATATTCTTTAATGTTATTCTTTCTTGTTCTGAAAGACCTTGAAATTGTTGTATTGCCACTGCAAAAAATGTCAATGCTGCAAACTCCTTATCTATAAGTGCAGGCAATGCTATCGCACCTAATGAAGCTGAAAGCCCAGATATAATTATCTGTTCCAAATAATCTTGTGGTCTTGATGGGTATTGTTTGTCTGTAACTCTTAAAACTAATCCTCTACATAAAATTCCTACAACTAATGCAACTATAAAAGAGTGTCTAAATAAACTTGCATTCAATAAACTTTCTTCCATTTTCTCAGCTCCTTCTCTTATATAGTTTGTGCAAAAAACAAAAAAAATTCCCTTCTATTTAAGGAAATTTTTTTGTAATATTGTAACTATGAATTCGCTACCAATACCAAGTTCACTTTTTACTTTTATACATCCATTTAGCGATTTAACTATATGCTTTGTTATAGCCAATCCTAAACCCGTTCCTCCTACATCCCTACTTCTTGCTTTATCTACTCTATAGAATCGTTCAAATATGCGTTCTACATCTTCTTTTGGTATCCCTACACCATTATCTATAACTTTAATTACTATTTTTTCTTCATCTTTTAACACTACAACTTGTACAATCCCATTATCCTGAGTATACTTTATAGCATTATCAACTAGGTTTAAAAACACTTGCTTTATATAATCTTTATTAGATAATATACTTATTGACTTATCATCACATTTATATAAAACTTCTATATTTTTTTCACTAGCTGAATGTTGAGTTATTTCATACACCTCTTTAAATACATCATATACTACAACATTTTCCATAAGAAGAGTATCTTTATTTTCTACAAATGATAATAATAATATATCATCAATCAATCTTTTTAATCTATCTGATTCACTTTCTATTATTTCTAAGAATCTATTTCTAGTATTCACATCTATATTTTCATTTGACTTTAGTGTTTCAACAAATCCACTTATAGATGTAAGAGGTGTTTTAAGTTCATGACTTACATTTGCAACAAAATCACTTCTCATATTTTCAAGCTTAACTTTTTTAGTAATATCTTCTATATTTACTATTGAACCTATTATTACATTATTAGTATTTTGAAGATAAACTGGGTCTACTTTTATTTTATATACTATATCATCTTTAGTAGTAATATTGGCAGTTTCATTATCTTTAGAACCAATAAATCGAAGTATCTGTTTTAAGATTTCTTCATCTTTTATTACAACATTGATGTTATGACCTTCAACCAGCTGATTTGGTTCACTTTTTATCATTTCTTTTGCTTCATCATTTATCAGAAGTATATTTCCATTCACATCTATAGCCAGAATTCCATGAGATATACTCTTTAATATAGACCTTAACTGTAAATGCTTATATTGTACTTCTTCTAATGTCTTATCCATATTCTTTATCATATGATTAAAATTTCTAGCTAATTCTCCAAGTTCTCCTTTGGCTGATATATTAAGCCTAGCATGATATTCATTATTACTTACTTTTTTTGAGACGTATATAAATTCCTTTAAATATTTTCTTAACGTTATTGTATATCTTACAGCTAATATCACAATAGCTATAGACAACATAACAATAAAAAAATATATACTATTTAATTCTTCCACAAGATAACACTCCTAAAATATAACCTTTTTAATCTATTTTGTATCCTACACCTCTTATAGTCTCTATATATTTTTCTGATTTATCTTCATCTTCTATTTTTTTTCTTAAATATCTTATATGAACATCTACTGTTCTAGTTTCTCCATAGTATTCATACCCCCATATTTTATCCAATAGATAATTTCTTGAAAGTACTTTTCCTTTATTTTGAATTAATAATTTTAACAATTCAAATTCCTTAAGCGTTAACTCTATCTTTTCAGAGCCTTTAGTAACTTCATGCTTTGATAAATCTAGTTTTAAATTACCTGTAGTAAGTATATTATTTTCTTCACCTAAGCTAGTCAAGTTATATCTTCTTAAAACAGAACTAGTCCTAGCTAACAACTCTTTTATACTAAATGGCTTAGTTATATAGTCATCAGCACCTATTTCAAGCCCTTCAACCTTGTCATTTTCCATGTTCTTAGCAGTAAGCATTATAACAGGAATATTTTTTAAATCTTTATCACTTCTTATTTTTCTCAAAACTTCTATTCCACTTATATTTGGTAACATCCAATCTAAAAGTATTAAATCTGGTTTAATTTCCTTAGCTTTTATAAACCCATCAAACCCATCATATGAATAACTAACTTCGTAATTTGACACCTCCAAATTGAATTTTAATAGCTCAACTATATGCATTTCATCGTCTATAACAAGCACTTTAGTATTCATTAAAAAGCTCCTCTCTATTTTATCTGTAGTACCGTTCCTATTCGTTCTGATGCCTTATTATGTTTTCTATAAGAGTGGAATTCATCTGCCCTACAACTAGTGCATAAATTTAAATTTATTATATTTTCTTTTTTAACTCCACTACATCTCAGCATATACTCATTAATTTTCCATAAATCTAAATAGTAACTTCCCTCTTTTATTATATAGAACTTTTCATCATTATTTGTAAGAATTGTGTTAAATTTTTCTACTAACTCCTCAGATACTTCATAACAACAAGGTCCAATTGATGGTCCAATTATACATACTAAATCTTCAGGAACTGTTTTATAACATTCAGACATTAATTTTATTGTTTTATGACCTATATTACTAAAAGTACCTCTCCAGCCTGCATGAACCAGTCCTATGGCTTTATTTTTAGCATCTATGATTGATATAGGTACACAATCTGCTGTAAACAATAAAAGTGGTACTTTTTCTAAGTTTGTTATAAGTGCATCTCCATCTATTCTTTTCCCTATAGTATTTTTATTAACTATGTTAACTATGTCTGAATGTATTTGAGAATTACTAGTTAAGTTTTCAAATGTTAAATCACATTCTTTGCATACTTTTAACATATCTTCTCTATTTTTTGCATCTATATTCTTACATGTTATAACCAGATTTATAGAATTTAATTTTTCATCAAGTTCTCTACAATTACCATTTAAATTAACATACTCTTTAATATCTTGTACATTTTTTATATTTATATAATCTTTCATCATTTGTCTCCTTTTTCTATCAATATACTTTTAAGTTCATTTACAAAAGTATTTATGTCTTTAAACTGTCTATACACAGAAGCAAATCTCACATATGCAACTTCATCTAAATCTTTCAATTTATCCATTACCATCTCACCAATTTTTTTGGTTTCAATTTCTTCTATAAAACATTTATTTATTTCATTTTCAATATGTACAACAATACTTTCAATCTCTTCAATAGACACAGGTCTTTTTTCACATGCTTTTAATAACCCATATTTTATTTTTTCTCTATCAAAATACTCCCTGCTATTATCCTTTTTAATGACCATTAGAGGAGTTGTTTCTATTTTCTCATACGTAGTAAATCTCTTTTTGCATGATTCACATTCACGTCTTCTTCTGATAGATTTTAAATCTGTATGTCTAGAATCTATTACCTTTGATTCTTTATAATTACAATAAGGACATTGCATCTATATTCCTCCTTTGTTTAACTATATCTCAAACTCATCTAAGCTTAATTCTGAACCTATATTTACTATTATTGTATCACAACCTATTTTAAGTATATCATTCCAAAATATAACTTCTTCATCCCCTCCTCTTGAAAAAAAACTTCTATTTCCATCTCCAAAAATGGTAAATGAGACTACTTTACCTTCATGAATATCCATATCTATGTCTATTATAAATCCCATCCTTTTTCCATTTTTTACATTTATAATTTCTTTTTCCATTATATCAGAAACTCTAATCATATTATACTCACCCTTTCTTTAAAAATAAATATGTATTAAAGTAAAAAAAAATGACCTATATAGGTCATTTAAATTAAAATAATGTTTACAGTCCATGGATTACTTATACATATTTTCTCATATTTTTTAAAGCATTCTTTTCAATTCTTGATACTTGTGCTTGAGATATACCGATTTCATCAGCAACTTCTATCTGAGTTCTTCCTTTGTAAAACCTTAAATCTAACACCAACTTCTCTCTACTATTTAATTTCTTAATAGCTTCTTTAAGTGATATTTCTTGCAACCAATTTTCATCAGTATCTTTTTTATCTTGAACCTGATCCATGACGAATATTGCATCTCCATTGTCTTGATATACTGGATCAAATAAAGATATCGGGTCTTGTATGGCATCAAGTGCCATTACAACTGACTCTACTTCTAATTCTAATTCTTTTGCTATTTCTGATACTGTAGGTTCTTTAGAATTTGTTCTAATTAATCTTTCTCTAACTTGTAGTGCCTTATATGCTATATCTTTTAATGACCTGCTTACCCTAATTGGGTTATTATCTCTTAGATATCTTCTGATTTCTCCTATAATCATAGGAACAGCATAAGTTGAAAACCTTACGTTTTGACTTAAATCAAAATTATCTATAGCTTTTATAAGACCAATGCAACCTATTTGAAATAAATCGTCTATATTTTCTCCTCTGTTGTTAAACTTTTTTATTACACTCAAGACTAATCTTAAATTCCCTCTTACAAACTGTTGTCTGGCTTCTTCATCACCATTTTTTATTTGTAATAAAAGTTCCTTCATTTGCTTATTTTTAAGAACTGGAAGTTCAGATGTATTAACACCACATATTTCAACCTTATTAACTTGCATATATTTTCAGTCCTCTCTCAAAAGTATTCATCTATTGAAATTATTTACATTTCCAATTTTTTTATACTTTTTAAGAAGAATTAATTTAACATTATACAAATTTTTTCATTTCTTTTTGCAATCTTGAAATTATTTTCTTTTCAAGTCTAGATATGTAGGACTGAGATATTCCAAGCATTCCGGCAACTTCTTTTTGTGTTTTTTCTATACCTTTATCTATAAGACCAAATCTTAATTCCATAATTTGCTTTTCTCTGTCACTTAATCTGTCAAGTGCCATAACCAATAAATCTCTGTCTATTTCTTCTTCAATTATTTTGTATATTTCATCATTTTCTGTACCCAAAACATCAGATAATAAAAGTTCATTTCCATCTAAATCTATATTTAAAGGTTCATCAAATGATACTTCTGTTTTCTTTTTATTATTTTTTCTTAAGTACATTAATATTTCATTTTCTATACATCTTGAAGCATAAGTTGCCAATTTTATATTTTTATTCAGTTTAAAAGTATTAACTGCTTTTATCAAACCTATAGTTCCTATTGAAATCAAATCTTCTACATCTATACCTGTATTTTCAAATTTTCTCGATATGTAGACTACCAATCTAAGATTTCTTTCTATTAAAATTGACTTTACGCTTTCATCTGTTTCTAGTTTTTGTAAAAGCTCCATTTCTTCTTCTGGTTTTAATGGAGGAGGAAGTATATTTGCCCCTCCCATATAGTATATTCCCTTTGGCTTTATTATTTTTAATTTAATACCTAACATAGTAATAAAGCTTATAATTCTTTCTTTCAATCGTAACATTCCTTGTCCCCCTTAAATTTTAACCTAAAATCCAGGCAATATATTTGGATTCATTATTGCTCCATACTCCCTATCATTAAAATTTGAAATACCAAGTATTATATTTCCTATCTTTTGCTCATCTACTTCTACATAGTCAGCTTTTAAACCTATTATTATGCTTGTCTTATTACTTCCAGCATGTTTATAAGGTATTATTCTAACTCTACCTGAAGTTTTATCATCTAAACTTCCTATAATCTCTTGTGCTTTTTTCATATCTATATCTTCATAATTAATATTTAATAGTTTTTCTGGAATAAATCCTTCTAACACACTTGACTTAACTATTATTACATCACTTTGACTTATTGGGTCTTTTAACAAATTTCCACTATCTACTAAAGCCTTACAGCAAAAACTTTTTTCTAGTAAATTTATATTTATAGTCTTTGTAAGCTCTTTAATGTATTTAAGCATCTTCAAATCTTTATAAATGTATTTTAATAATTCGCAACTTACATAAGTACATGCAATTAAGAAAGATATTTTTAAATGACTTATTCCCGTAAAATAAATTATAAAATAAGTGCTTCCAGAAATAAAAATGTTTACTAAGTAAAAAACTAATGCTACATGAGCATAATCTTTTTTGCTCTTACTTCTAAACGAAATTAAAGTTATTATACTCATGATTATTATTTTAAAAGGTATAGTAAATAGTATATTCATTGATGGATACAAATAAGCAACAGAATAAGCACCTCCTAAACTAGCCCCCAATAACTTATTTTTTTTAGGATTATATCTTTTAGTAAGAATAGAAGTACAACTTATAATAATATAATTTATTACTAGGTTTTCTATAACATAGTACTCAATATACACCATGTATCCCCCCTTAAAACCTTTAAACATATTATAAGATAGTATGTACAAAATTTTATGTCACTTTTGATGGTCGAATCCAAAACAAATTCTATTTAAAAAGAACAATGATATATGTCTTATACTTTATGTCGCCAAAAGATATTTTTTTAATATCAAACAAATAGATTTTTTTGTAGAATCCAATATATCTACGTAGAAGTTATTCGTTCTACTTTTGGTATATTTCCATAAAAAAAGACTACACAATTTAATAATATATCAAGTAAATCTTTTACTTGTATAAAACCAAATTATGTAGTCTGTAAATTCAAATATAAATTTAAATTATTGTGCTAATAATCCATTTGCATATTTTGCAGATTCATCTAGTGCCTGTTTTGGAGTTATATCTCCAGCTATCATCATTTGAAGTTGTTTCCATAAATATTCATATATCTCTACTCCATGAGGTCCAACTGTCAATGGTCTATACATATCTTTATCTCTTGTCACCATTTCTTCAAATCTTGGGTCTCCTTGGTATTTTTCACCTTTAGCGACTGGGGCTCTAGGTATTTCTTTGTGGAAAGCTTCCATTGATTCTTTGCTTAACATATATTCAAGAAGTTTAAATCCAAGTTCTTTATTTTTACATGCTGACATTAATGTTAAATCATCTACTGAAGCAAAACTTCCAACTGTCTTATCTTCTAAGGATGTTACATATCCCCAGTTTAAATCAGGGAATGATTTATCAAACGTACTTGTAGCGGCAGAAGACAACATTATAGTAAATGCCGCTTTTCCTGGCCCAAACACACTTTCAATCATTTCATTACTGTTTTTTGATAAAGCATCTTCTGGAATATATTTTTTCATATCATTTATAAAGTTTGCAGCTTTCAAACCTTCTGCATTATTAAACTTAACTGATTTTAAATCGTCATTATATATATCTCCACCAGCTTGCCATAAATAAGGATACCAATTCCAATTTAAACTTCCAAATACTTTAGAACCCCAACCTTGTGCAAGACCCCACTGGTCGATTTTTCCGTCTCCATCAGTGTCTTTTGTTGCTTTTTCACATATTCTTTTAAAATCATCCCATGTTTTTGGAGGTTTCTCTCCTAATTTTTCTAGTATATCTTTATTGTAGTACAATACACCTGGATTAGCAGCTTCTATAGGTAAGCCATAAATACCACCCATCATTTTTGCATCATCTAAGTATAGATAATTATCTGAAGTTCCTGATTTTTCTAGATAAGGTGTCAAATCTTCAACTGCACCCATTTCTATAAATTGAGGGAACATTTCTGCATACATGTATCCTATATCTGGACCTTCACCTGCACTTATTGCAGTTGCATATTTTTCTGCGTAGTTATCCCATGGCACTATCTGGAATTCAATTTCGCAGTTGTTTTCCTTTTCAAATTTTTCAAATATCGGCTTCCATGCGTCTGCATCATGGTCCGTTAATGGTGCAGACCACACAACTAATTTTTCTTTACCATCTTTGCCTTTAGAATCTTCTTTTTTTGAACACCCTGCAAGAATTGATACTGATAGAATACCTATCATTACTAAAGAAAGAACCTTTTTTAGTTTAATCATGCTTAATCTCCTTTCAGACTTTAATTTGTCTTTTTCCTCAAATATTTACATTTAATTCAGATTTAATATTAACAAATAAGACTACCCTTGTCTAATCACAAAAAACTATATTAGCTCCTATAACTATCTTTTTTTTCTATACATATTAATTTCCATTTTATACTAAAGAACTTGTTTTTGCATTTTATCAATATTTTAATGTATTTTTAAAGTCCAAACACACCTAACCATTTAAATTAGGCAAAATAAAAAGAAGTCTATTGACTTCTTTATAAGCTTACATATTATCTTCTTCTTCTTAAGAATGTAGGTATCTCCATGCTCTCATCATCATCTTCTTCAATTATACTTGCCTTTTTAGGAGGCTCTATTTTTTCCTCAGCAATTACTTCTTCTTCAATTTCTTTTACAACTTGTTTTACTGTTGTATTTAATGAAGAACGTATGCTTGATTTAGGCTTAGTATCTAAATCTAAGGCACCATTTTGTAATCCCTCAAATCCTGTGGCGATTACTGTAATCATTATTTCATCGCCTAAATCTTCTTTTATAGAAGCTCCAAATATAACATTTGCCTCTGGGTCACAGGATTCCATAACTAAAGTTGATGCTTCATTAACTTCAAATAATCCTAAGTTAGGACCACCTGTAACATTAAGAAGTACTCCTTTAGCTCCTTGTATTGATGTTTCTAGAAGCGGAGATTGAATAGCTTGTCTAGCAGCATCGATTGCTCTAGTTTCACCGCTAGCACTACCTATACCCATATGAGCAAGCCCCTTGTCTTTCATTATAGTAGTAACATCTGCGAAGTCCAAGTTTATTAACCCTTCAACTGCTATAAGGTCTGAAATTGATTGTATACCTTGTTTTAATACATCATCTGCAACTGCAAAAGCATCTAACATTGATGTATTTTTTTGTACTATCTGTAAAAGTCTATCATTTGGTATTGTTATAAGAGTATCTACCTTTGATTTAAGTTCTGCTATTCCACCTTCAGCGTTCTTCATTCTTATCTTACCTTCAAATGCAAAGGGTTTTGTAACTACACCTACTGTAAGTATACCCATTTCTTTTGCTAAGCCTGCAACCACTGGAGCAGCTCCTGTACCAGTACCACCGCCCATTCCTGCTGTTACAAAGACCATATCAGCTCCTTGAAGTAACTTTACTATCTCATCTTTACTCTCCTCCGCAGCTCTTTTTCCTACCTCTGGATTTGCTCCTGCTCCAAGTCCTCTAGTTAATTTTTCTCCTATCTGAACTTTATATTCAGCTTTTGATGTATATAAAGCTTGCTTATCTGTATTTACCGATATAAATTCAACGCCTTTTAGTTGAGCTTCTACCATCCTATTGACAGCATTGTTTCCACCGCCACCTACACCTATTACTTTAATTTGTGCACATTCTTCTAATTCTACGTCAAAGTTTAGCATCATAAACCCCCTTCTCTCATGATTCAAAGTTATCGTATGTATTAATTATATCATTTTCTTCTTTTATTTTGTTAACCTTTAAGTAACATATTCCACAAAAACGTAAATTTTCCTTTTTAAATTTCTTACTTATATTGTCAAATATTACTCTTTAAGTATAAAATAATTTATGTATATATTAAATACTCTTTAATTTCTACGCTTTTTATTCATAATATTACTAATAATATATCGCCTAATTATGGATAAATTATTAAACAATCTCATACCAAAAACTAATACAGCAACATAATAAAGAGAAACTCCTAGTTTTTCTCCTATATAAGTCAATAATATAGCCAATATAGCATTACCTATGAAGCCAGTAACAAAAATTACATTATCATAGTTATCTTTAAAACTGGATTTTATCGCTCCAAAGATAGAATCCATTATTGCAAGAATAGCTACTGACATATATATGGAATAATCCATAGAATATGTAAATGGAATATAGTAACCTACTACTACACCAAATGCTAATCCTCCTAAAACCCATAACATAAATCTTCACCTCTTTATTTTACTTTGAAACACAACTATATTACAATCCTTTTTATTAATTTTTTTTACTTTTTCTTTATTTTTTTGTATTTTTCGTTTTATTTTGCAAATAAATTCACTTTATTTCCATTATTTTCCTGTATTTTTATATTGATTCCATATATATCCTTAAGAGACTTAGCGTATGATTCTGGAGAGTTTATAGCGGCACTCAATAAATCTATATCTCCTATAGCTTTTATTATAAATGGTTGTCCATATGTAGTATCATTTACTGTAATAGTAGCTCCTGAACATTTTATCTTACTTATTGCTAGTACTCTTTCCCCATTTATAGAAATTGCTTTTGCACCCGCCTTTTTTAAATCATTTAAAACTCTTAAAATATCTATATCATGTATAATCAAATCATTTGGATTCTGCCCATCTTTTAACTCTCTCTCACTATCCTTCATAGTAATAGTTATGCCTGGTCCTGTAATAGTTGAGTAACCACTTAATTTTTTAACTTCTTCAAGCTCTTTTTGCATAAGTGTTTGAATAGATTCATTTCCATTCTCTTTTGCTTCTTTATATTCATTCAAAGTTTTTTTGTTGTTTTTAAGCGTTTCTTTTAAATTTTTTATTTCTTTTTTTGTATTTTCTACCTCACTCTCAATACTTTCAGTTTGACTTAACGTTATGTACACCCTATTGGGGTCTAGTGATTTTGTATAGGTTGATATGAAAACGCCTAATATGAATGCTCCTAATATAAATATTTTCTTTTTCATACTATTATTTCCCCTCTACTTTGTTTATATCACTATGCCCATCTATTTCTATATTATCTTCTTTAGTCACTTTTACTTTAGCATTATAATACGTTTCTATTTCCCAGACAATACCATACTTTATATTGAGTGCAGAAGCCAATGTATCAGAATCACCAATTGCTTTTATTATAATTGGTTCTTTTATAACAGTGTCATTCATATAAAGCTTGTCTTCTTTTAAATACATATATGTATTAGAAACTATTCTCTGGTCGTTTATAGATATGGCACTTGCTTGTGCGGAATTTAATTTATTTATCATTGATAATAATAAATCATAATTATATAGTACACTATCGTTCTTATCAAAGTTTCCTAAGTCTTTTGTAGAATTTATCTCAATTTTTATACCTGTTCCTTCGACATCTGTATATCCAGCTAATGTTTCATATTTTTCTATCTCTGACTTAAGTATATCTTGTTCTCCTTCATTATTTTTGCCTCTATAAGTCTCTATATCTTTCTTCACACTATTAACTTCTGACTGTAAATCCTCTTTTTCTTTTTTTAAAGATTTAAGTTCTTCTGTAAGTTGCTCTCCTCTTTTAAAAGTTGTCATCCCTCTATTTTCTATATTAATAATTTTAAGTTGTAAACTAACAAGAACACCCAATACAATACTTCCTATGACTATACTTTTATTTATAAATCTTTTTTTCAATACATCACTTCCTTACAATTGTCTATCCTTCTGGACTATACACTGCCAACTTCCCATAATTAAGATTTATAGTCCCTCCATTAGTATTTTTATTTTGCAAATCAATTAGAATTTTACTTACCCTAGATATATTATAATCTAAGTTATCATCATTAGAAAGTAAGATTTTTATATTGCTTCTTGTAAGCATATCTATATTGCTTTCTTTCCTTAAGTTTACATAATTTACTTTTCTATAAAGTCCTTCTTCTTTTAAATAATTTAAAGTTTTGAATACATTCTCCTTAGTTTTATAATTTTTAAATTTTATAGATTTAGTATCATCTACACTATAATCTACATCTACTATTAAGTCTTTTTTACTTTCATTAGAACCTCTAAGTTCTTCCAACAAGTTGCCTTTTTTATCTATATAACAATAATTATCTTCATCTTTTAATACTGCAAATATTTCTTTTTCTTTTAAACTTATAATTATCTTATTGGGAAGTTTTCTTTTTATCTCCACATTTTCTATATATGGATTTTTTATAAGTTTATTTTTCATATCTTTAAAATTGTATGCAAATATATTTTCATGTAGATTTATATTTAGTTCTTTCATTATATTTGATTTAGTTACCCTCTTATTTCCAATTACATCTATTTTCTTTACATCAAATAAATCGCTTTTTACAATTATACATATACCAAAAGATAACATAAGTATAAAGACTAAAACTATCATGACATTATTCGTATTTAACTTTCTTCTTTTTTTCAAATACAATCAACCCCTTTGGTTAATAAATACACCTTTAGAGCTTATTTTTCCTACAAAAAAATTATAATATTTAAAGTCAAATTTTTCCATTTTGTCACATAACATCCAAATAAAGTATTAAAAATTAGAAATAAATCAATATTTCATCAAAATAAATATAGTATGCTACATACTTTTTATATATTTAAATTTGTATACATACAAATAAACCCCTAATTTATAATAATTTAGAAAATCTAATATATTATAAATTAGGGGTAAATATTTATTTACCTTTTCTTTATTCCTATTACCTTAGCTTGACTTTCTATACTCGGAGTCGTTTCTTTTTTTATTTCTTTTACTTCCTCAACAATTTTTTCTTTTTTTGTTTTTTTAGAAGTTGACTTTTGCGTTAAATTGTATACTTTTATTATCTCATCGTATATAAGGTCTATGGCTTCAGGCTTCCCTATAGTTTTACTTGCATTTGCCATATCAACCAAAAGTTCTCTATCTCCTAAAAGTTTAAATACTGCTGTATTTAGGCTTTCTGGAGTTAGATTTTTTTCTAAAATAGCAATCCCTGCTCCTTGCTTTTCTATACTCTTAGCATTATACTCTTGATGATTTTCAGCAGTATATGCTTTAGGTATTATTATAGATGGTTTTCCAAGAGCTGTTATCTCAGCTAATGAAATTGCTCCTGCACTACCTATAACTAAATCACTTGCTGCAAGTGCATTTGCCATATCTTCTAAGTAAGGTACAACCTTTTGGTATGGCTTAAGATTTATATCGCTAATACTTTCCATAAATTCATCATAATAGCTTTTGCCTGTGGCAAATATAAAAGCTATATCTTCATTTACCATGTTCTTTATTACAAGTCTCATTGCATCATTTATTTTTCTTGAGCCTCCACTACCACCATAGCAAAGTACCATTCTTTTTTCTTCACTTATTGATAGATTTTTTCTTGCAATATTTTTTCTTGATAACAAAATTTCTTTTCTAACTGGGTTTCCTGTGAAAACCAACTTTTCTTCTGCTGCCTCAGGAAATCTTTTATGTGAATCTTCAAAACTTGTAAGTACCTTTGTAACTGTTTTGGATAAAATCTTATTAGTTACACCTGGAAAAGAATTTTGCTCATGTATTATGGCTGGTATTTTCCCCATAGATGCATTAAATAAAACAGGTCCACTAACATATCCACCAGTTCCTATAACTACATCTGGCTTAAATTTCTTAACAATCTTTCTTGATTGTTCCAAACCTTTAAAAAGCTTAAAAACTCTTTTTACATTATCGAAGTCTATTTTTCGCTTAAAACCTTGAACTGTTACAGTCTTTAATTCAAATCCATACTTAGGAACTATTTCTGACTCTATTCCTTTTTCCGTCCCAACAAAAATTATCTCGGCGTCTGGATGCTCATCTCTTATTTTGTTAGCAATAGCTATAGCTGGATACACATGCCCTCCAGTTCCACCGCCTGATAATAAAACTTTCATCAAATCATCATCTCCTGTTAATTAATTTTGACATGCTTTGAGATGTTTAACACTATGCCTACAGCTCCCATAAAGATGGTGAGTGAGGTTCCTCCATAACTTATAAATGGTAGTGCTACACCTGTAGCTGGCATTGATGATGTTGCAACTGCTATATTTAAAGCTGCTTGTATTCCAATTTGTGCACCTATACCTATGACAACCATACAAGCAAATACATTAGAAGTCTTCAAAGCTATTCTTACACATCTGTAGACTAAAGCTACAAATAGCATAATAACTATTATACAACCAATCAATCCTAACTCTTCTCCTATTATAGCAAATATAAAGTCATTTTGTGGCTCTGGTATATAAAAATACTTTTGTTTACTCTTTCCTAAGCCTAAACCAAACAATCCACCTGAACCTAGTGCATATAAACCTTGTATTACCTGATACCCCTTACCAAGAGGGTCTTGAAAAGGGTCTAAAAATGATGTAACACGACTAAGTCTATAGGGTTCAGCAATTACTAATGCAGCAAATAAAGCAGCCCCACTTCCTATCATAGCAAATACAATTTTCATATCCATTCCAGCAACAAATATCATTACAAAAGTAACCAGAATTACAGTACCTGCTGTTGACAAATTTGGCTGAAGTATTATCAACGCAAAAAATATCCCTGGAACTACGAGAAGTGGTACAACACCTTTTGTCAAAGATTTTATTTTATCATAATTTTTTTCAATTAATTTTGCAGTTAATATTATTGTAGCAAACTTTGCTATTTCTGCAGGCTGAAATGTTAAAGCACCTATTCCCAACCATCTTTTTGCTCCATTTGCTTCTATCCCTAAAGGGGTTAAAACCAACAATAATAGTACTACTGCTATAGCTCCAATTGCTGTAGCATTTTTCTTCCAAAAACTATAATCTATTCTCGATGTAATAATCATAACTATAAATCCAAGTACAGCATATATTACATTCTTTTTTAGAAAATAGTACGCATCATTGTGTTTAAATGAAGATTGTATAAAACTTGCGCTAAACACCATAACTATTCCTACAAATACTAAAAGCATAGTAGTATAAAACACTACTCCATCAAACTCAGTCTTCATCCTTACGTCAATTTGTTTTTTCAAATTTTCTTTAGGCATCCAACTAATCTACCTCCATTCTTCCATTTAAGTAAGTTTAGAGGTAAGAGATTATTTTAAATTGTTTACATTATCTTTGAAGTCTTTTCCTCTTACTTCAAAACTTTCATACATATCCCAACTTGCACAAGCTGGTGAAAGAAGCACTATATCTCCACTTTTTGAAATTTCATAAGAAGTCTTAACTGCTTCTTCCATATCTTTTACTATATGTATGTCATTAAATCCTTTATTTTTAGCACAATTTTCTATATTTGATGCAGTTTCTCCTAATAAGACCAATGATTTAACATATGACTTTGCAGTTTCAAGAAGTTCATCAAAATTACTTCCCTTATCCATTCCTCCTGCTATAAGTATTATAGGTCTATTGTAAGACTGTACAGCTTTTATAGTAGAATCTGGATTAGTTCCTTTTGAATCATTTACATATATTACATTATCTAAGTTTCTTACAAACTCTTGTCTGTGTTCCACTCCTTTAAATGTCATAAGTACATCCTTTATAACTTCTAAGTCAACTTTACAGACATATGCTATTAATATAGCTGCCATACAGTTTTCTAAATTATGACCTCCAGGTAAGCTTACATCATCTTTATTTAGAAATTTTATTTTTTCATCTATATCTATTATTATGTCATTATTTTCTAAATATACTCCTCCATTTACTTTTTGAGTTCTTGAAAAGTAAATTACTTTAGCATTGCACTTATCAGCTAGGCCTTTTACTATCTCATCATCATAATTTAATACACAGAAATCCTCAGCAGTTTGATTCATAAATATATCTGCCTTTGCTTCTATATATTTTTCCATAGTATGGTGTCTATTTAAATGGTCTTCTGTAATATTTAATATAGCACTTACTTTAGGTCTAAATTCATCTATACTCTCAAGCTGAAAACTACTTAGTTCAGTTACAAGCACAGACTCTTCATTTGAAGTTTCTATAGTATCTATTACAGGATTTCCTATATTCCCAACTACATATGTATCTCTTTTGGCTCTTGAAAAAATTTCTCCTACCAAACTAGTCGTAGTTGTCTTGCCATTTGTACCTGTAATTCCTATAAAAGTTGGATTACTTGATAATTTAAAAGCTAATTCTACCTCACCAATTATATACTTGCCTGAATTTTTTAATTTCAATATGAATGGCAAGTCTAGTGGTACTCCTGGAGACACTACAACCATATCTATGCCATCCACATCTTCTGGATGATGCCCTAATATGTATTTTATGCCGTTTATAGATTTCAATTCATCAAGTATGTTTCTCAATTTATTTTCATCTTTTATATCATTCACTATTATACTCGCACCCAATTTATCTAAATGTTTAATTGTAGATATACCAGTTTTTGCAAGTCCTACTAATAAAACTTTTTTTCCTTTTAAGTCCATTTTTCATTCCCCCTAGGCCTAAAATACTGCTATTATACTTATCCAAGCTAAAACAACTGTAATAATCCAAAAAATAAATACAACTCTTGTTTCTGGCCAACCACACTGTTCAAAATGATGGTGTATTGGAGCCATCTTAAAGAATCTCTTTCTTGTTGCTTTAAAATATCCAACTTGAATCAAAACTGATAGAGCTTCTGCAAAATAAATTCCTCCAATTATAGGTATTATAAGCACTGAGTTAGTTAGCACTGAAAATGCTACAACCGCACCACCTAATGCCATTGAACCCGTATCTCCCATAAACACTCTAGCCGGATATGAATTAAATCCTAAAAATCCTAAACATGCTCCAACAGTTGCTGCTGCTAAAACTGCAACTTCTGTATTTCCAGCAATAGAACTTGCAAATAGCATAAAGAATACAGAAACTATTAAAGTTACTCCTGATGCTAATCCATCTAACCCATCAGTCAAATTTACAGCATTTACTATTGCTACAATTATAAACATCATTATCGGTATATATAATATTCCAACGTTTATTACAAAATCCGTAAATGGTATCATAAGTTGTGAAGCACTTGATGATGATGTATACTGATAAAAAGCAACATAAAAAGATAATGCAACTTGAAGGATTATTTTTTGATATGCTTTTAGTCCAAGTGACCTTTTTAGCTTTATTTTTATAAAATCATCTAAAAAACCAATAAAACCAAAACCAGCAATACATATAAGACCAACTGCCATGTCATGACTGACCTTTACTCTTGTAAGCCCAGTTATTAAAATTGCAACTATCATTATAATTCCACCCATAGTAGGTGTTCCATTTTTGGCTAGATGCGTTTGGGGTCCATCATCTCTAACTGTCTGACCAAATTTAAATTTTCTAAGCATCGGTATAAATATTGGCCCTATTATAATTACTATTAAAAACGCAATCAATGCGGTATACGTAAGCTCTGTTATTCCTAACATCATAAAACTCCTCTCCCTTGTCAATCAACTCATTAGTTTAAGCTTATTTATTTAGATATTCGACTATTTTTTCTAATCTCATGCCTCTTGAGCCTTTTACTAAAATAGTGTCTCCTGTTTTTACTAATTCATCTATCTTGTTAAGTACATCTTCTCTATTCTCAAAGTGATATATATTGGCTGAATTGAATCCTAATTGTTTTGCCTCTTCTCCAATAAACACTGAATTTTCACCTATAGTTATTATAATATCAGTATTATTCATAGATGATTTTCCAACTAATCTATGACCATACTCTGAAATTTCACCCATTTCTAGTATATCTCCAAGTATTGCTACCCTTCTCCCTTTACATCTTCCAAGTATCTTTAAAGCAGCATCCATAGAATCTGGACTAGCATTATATGAATCATTAATTATTGTCAATTTTTCATTTTTTATTATATCTAGTCTCATTTTTGTCCCTTTAAAGTTTTTTAAACCTTTTTTTATATAATCTAAAGAAATATTTAGACACAAACCAACCAATATAGCAGACATTGCATTATATATATTATGTTCTCCTATTGTTGGTATAAATATTTCCTCTTTTTTTCCATTTATAACACATGTAAATGTCAAACTATCCTCTTCCATAGTATAACTTTCACAATAAATATCATTATTTTTATTGAAGCCAAATGTTTTTAACTTATATACATGTTCTTTTTCTTTTAATGTAGATAAAAACTTATCATCTCCATTTACAATTAAAGTATTTGTTTCATCAAAGTTTGAAGTAATCTCCATCTTTGCTTTTAAAATACCTTCTTGTGAACCTAGTTTTTCTACATGTGATAATCCTATATTCGATATGACTGCAATTTTGGGATTTACTATATCCACTAGATATTTTATTTCATTAAATCCAGACATACCCATCTCTATTACCGCACACTCATGTTCTTTATTTAGATTAAATAAAGTCAATGGAACTCCAAAATGATTATTTAAGTTTTTTTCATTTTTTAGTATATTTAACTTTGCAGATATAGCAGAAAATATCATATCTCTAGTAGTAGTTTTTCCTACACTACCTGTAACACCTATAAATGGAATATCAAATTTTTCTTTATAATATCTTGAAATATCTCCTAGAGCCAAAGATGTATCTTTTACCTCTATTAAATTTATATCCGAACTTTCTAATTTTATTCCATTACTTTCATTTTTTATAAAAGTTTTACATCCACTATCATATGCGGACTTCATAAATGTATGCCCATCTAAATTTTCTCCAACTATGGCTACAAATGCACTTTGGGCATTTGCTTCCCTGCTATCTATAACTATATCACTTACACAGTCATTATAATCTCCATATATTAACTTCCCATTAGTTGCAAGTACTAACTCTTTTATTGTTAAGCACTCCATTATCAAACTCCTCCTTTAAAACCTTAGCTATATTCTCTTAGCAACAAAAGGCAATGTATACCGTTATATATACATTGCCTACGATAACTCTTAACTTTATAATTATATACTATATTTCTGTTTTTTTGAAGATGTTTATGGGTATATGTTAATTATCTGTTACTTTTTAGTTTTCAAAATATAGAGTTATACTTGAGTCTTCATTAACTTTTACTCCAGGTTTTGGGAATATATCTTTTACCTTTGTATCTTCTGGAAGTTCTATATCTGCATCTAAATCTGGTTTTAACTTCACATCTTCCAATGCCTTTACAGCATCACCGATTTTTAGATTTCTTACATCTGGCACTTTAACTTGTTTCTTTTCATACTCAGCTTTTTCTTCTTCTTTATACACTGGTTTAACTCCTAAATATTTTAAAGAATCATTCATTATTTCTTTCACTATTGGTCCTGCTGTAGTACTACCAAACGCACTTACTCCTGTTGGTTCGTCAACAATAGCAAGAACTACTATTTGTGGGTCATCACAAGGTGCTATTCCAACAAATGAACATATATACTTTCCTGGAGCATACTTACCATCTATAACTTTTTGAGCTGTACCTGTCTTACCACCAAGTCTATAACCTGGTATATATGCTATCTTTCCTCCACCTTCAGTTACAACTGACTCTGCAATTTCTAACATTTTCTTAGATGTTTCTTTAGATATAACGCTTCTTACTTTTTTTGGTTTTACTGTTTCAGTTATATTACCTTTATTGTCAGTATAAGATTTTACCACCCTTGGTTGCATTAAATCTCCACCATTAGCTATTGATGATATAGCTGTTATAAGTTGTATTGGAGTTACTGATATAGATTGACCAAATGATATTGTAGCCAATTCAACTGGGCCTACATTTTTTTCGTTATACAATATTCCCTTAGCTTCTCCTGGTAAATCTATACCTGTCTTATCCATAAGACCAAATGATTCTATATAATCATACATTTTTCCAACACCCAGTCTACTTCCTAACTCAACAAATACTGGGTTACAAGAATTTTGTACTGCTTGTTTAAACTCTTGTGTTCCATGAGGTCTATAATGTCTCCAACATTTAATCTTTCTTCCTCCAACAGTTACACTACCTGTACATGTGAATTTTTCTCCATCTTTAATTACTCCTTCTTCAAGAGCACTGGAAGATGTAATAAGTTTAAATGTAGAACCTGGTTCATATGTATCACTTACTGCTGGATTTCTCCACATTTGATAATATCCTTTTATTTTATCTTTATCATTATACTTTTCAAGCTCTTCTTGATAATATGGATATATTGGCGTTCTTGAATCATTAGGGTCATAATCTGGTTTTGATGCTAGAGCAAGTATATCACCAGTTTTAGGGTTCATAGCTATTGCAGTAACCTTTTTTGCATTATTTAGCTCATACGCTTTCTGTACTGCTTTTTCAGTATAGTGTTGAATTACTTCATCTATAGACAACACAAGACCGTTACCTTGTACAGGCTCATAATATTTTTCCATTCCTTGTGGTATTTCTCTTCCTGAAGCATCAGTACTTACTATAAGTTTTCCAGGTTTTCCTTTTAATTTTTTATCATATTGCATTTCTATACCAGATATACCCGTTGCATCTGAAGAAGTATGTCCTAGTACATATGGCGCAAAATTCCCATATGGGTAATATCTTTGATTATCTTCTGCTACCCATATTCCACTTAATTTAGCATCTCTTATTTGACTTGCCTTATCATCATCTATCCATCTTTTCACTTTTACAAGAGCCATATTTTTTTTGCTTATTAAAGCGTAAATATCTTTATAATCTTCGTCCAAAATATCAGCTACCTTTTCAGCTGCTTCCTTTTTATCTTCTACTTCTACAGGTTTACACCAAACAGTATACTTAGTTACGCTTACTGCTAACTCTTTCATATTTCTATCATATATAGTTCCTCTTTTGGGTTCTATTGGTATATCTCTTGTTTGTTGTTCTAGAGCTTTTGTACTTAACCAATTTCCTTTCATAAGTTGTAGGTACCCAGTCCTAATAACGAGGCAAAAAAACAATGCACATGCTAGAATAAGAACGAGTACTAGTCTTTTCTTACTTATTCTCTTTACTTTTCTCAAATCTATTCCCCCTAGTTATCCACATCTATATACTTTATTTGTCCATCTTTTGGATAGTCCATATTGAGCAATTCCTTTGCCTTTAGCTCAATTTCTTTTATCGATGTTTTTTCAGTTTCTTTTGCCTTTAGTTCCTCTAATACTATCTCCTTTTTTCTTAAATCTTTTTGTAAATAATAAATATCGTACCTCATTTCTGAGATTTTTGAATAACCACATAGATTCAATATTATTACTGCAAAAGTTGCAATCAATAAAATGCATTTAGCCCCTATTTTTTTATTATTTCTCTTTTTATAATTATTCTTTTTCTTATTTTTATATTCATTTAGATTATGTATTTTATAATTTTTTTTCAAATTATCACCCCAATAGTATATAGTTTAAATTTTCCTCTATACTATATTTGTTGTTAATCATATTTCCTCCTCTAAAATTTCATCGCTAAATTAATACACTATTGCACAATCTAATTGTATTTTTTTCTATACACAACAAAAAACCTATAAATTCACTTATACTTTTATATTGAATCTATAGGTTAGCTATTAATTTTTATTTAAATTTATCACTTATAGTATCTTTAGATAATTTCTTCCATAAATACAATATGTAACTATTTTATCTATTTTCGATTACTAATCCCTTTATCATATTACATAATATTACCTATATATATTTTTTATGTCTCAATCTTCATTATACATATCAATAACAAGTAACTGTTGCTCACACTTCTTATAGTATCAATTATTTTATAATTACCTTACTAGTACAACAGAATATATCATAATCTTTAATTTATTATAAGAAATCTTATTTATATAGTACTACTCTTTAATCTTAAATTCTATAAGTTATATTTTTTCTACTACTCTTAACTTAGCACTTCTTGAACGCGGATTTACTTTTATTTCTTCCTCACTAGGTAATATTGGTTTTCTAGTTATTATTTTTACTTCAGATTCTTTGTCACATTGACATATAGGCAAATGTTGTGGGCATATACAATCTGATGCTAGATATTTAAATGCATTTTTTACTATTCTATCTTCTAATGAATGAAATGTTATTATACAGATTCTTCCACCTTCATTCATTATGGAAGAAGCATCATTTATCATCTTTGTAATTACTCCAAGTTCATTATTTACCTCTATTCGTATAGCCTGAAAAGTTCTTTTGGCTGGATGAGGTCCATCTATTCTAGCTTTTTTAGGGATAGCCTTTTTAATTATATCTACCAATTCACCTGTAGTTTCTATTGGTTTATTTGCTCTTTCTTCAACTATAAACTTGGCTATTCGTTTAGCCCAGTTATCTTCACCATAATCTTTTATTATCTTAGATAGTTCCTCTTCTGTATAAGTATTTACAACATCATATGCAGAAAACTCACACCTAACATCCATTCTCATATCAAGTGGCGCATCCTGCATATAAGAAAATCCTCTATCAGCTTCATCAAGTTGATGAGATGAAACTCCCAAATCAGCTAATACACCATCAATCTTATAAACTCCTATTTTTTCTAATTCCTCTTTTATATTTTCAAAATTACTGTGAATAAACTTCACTCTACCTTCATATTCACTCAATCTCTCTTTTGCTGTACTTATAGCATTTTTATCTTGGTCAAACCCTATAAATAATCCCTTATCTGACAGTTTTTTTACTATTTCTTTAGAATGTCCTGCTCCTCCCATGGTACAGTCAACATACACTCCATCTTGCTTTATATTTAAATTTTCTATACACTCATTCAAAAGAACTGATACGTGATGAAATTCCATAGTTACCTCCTTAAATTTACTTTTTAAACTATTCTTCATTAATATTGTTTTTATTTTTCTTTGATAAATAGATATGTGCAATTATACCACCAATAACCCCGATTAGACTTATAACTTGTGCCATTCTAAGTGGACCTAACATTAAACTATCTGTTCTTAATCCTTCTATAAAAAATCTTCCAATTGAATATAAAGTTATATAAGTGACTATAACTTGACCTTCATATTTTTTATTTTTTCTAAATAGTAATAAAACTATAAATATTCCAAAATCCCATATAGACTCATATAGAAAAGTTGGATGTACCTTCACTCCATCAACCATTATTCCCCAGGGTAAATTAGTAGCACCTCCATGTGCCTCTCCATTAATAAAATTTCCCCATCTCCCAATAGCTTGTGCTAAAGGCATTCCAAGTATAACTGTATCAGCCATTTTTAAGAAATTAATATTTTTGACCTTAGTGTATATATAACCCGCTAATATTCCACCAATTAACCCTCCATGTATAGCAAGTCCACCACCTCTAAAATTAAATATTTGAGACATATTTTGAGCATAATAACTCCAATTAAATACTACATAATAGATTCTTGCACAGATTAATCCAACTGGTATTGCTATTATAGCTATATTTAATACATCATCTTCTTTAATTCCTACTCTTTTTGACTCCTTTATTGCTATTAAAGTCCCTAAAATCATTCCACATGCCATAAGTATTCCATACCACATGATGTCTATTCCAAACAGTGTAAATGCTACTCTATCCATAACGTCACCTCTTTGTATAAATTGAAAATATCTCCAAATAAATATGTCATAATTACAATTAATTGTAATTATACTAAATTATGATAACATATTAATGTTAATTCTACAAAAAATATTAAATTTTATTGTATAAACACCTATAGTATATTACATATATTATACCAATATAATTAATGTAAAATTCTTTGAAATCAAAAAGATTGGTGCATGTATACACCAACCTCTTATATATTTTATTTATACTTATTAAATTTTTCAACTTAATTTATATAAATATATTTTACAAGTCTATTTCTTTTTAGAATAAATATTTAAACACACAATCTAAAATTTAACTGGTTATTCTTATTATAGTTAAACTTCTATTTAGGCTCCACAATAGAAATAACACAATATTCTTCTTTAAAATGTTCCTTTAACCTTTCTTCAACTTCCTCAAAAGTAACATCTTTAATAACATCTAAATAATCCAAGATATTTATATCCTTAAATACATAAGATATAAAACTATTTCCTATAAAGTTTATAGAATCAAAACACTTAATAAATGACCCTATTTTTTTCTTTTTAGTTCTTTCAAACTCTTCTTTTGATAATCCTTCTTTTTTTGATTTTTCTATATACTCAAGAATTATCTCTTTTACTTTTTTAGGTTCTTTAGAATCTCCAGCTATTATACTAAAAGCATAATCCACTTGAGACGAAAATCCAGCTCCAAAATTTTCATTTATTAACCCTTGCATATACAAATCTTCATAAAGCTTACTTCCTTTTTTAAATAGCATACCTACAAGAATATCAGTTACAATCTCTTTACGCAAAAGTTCTTTCCCTTTTAAACCTACATTACTATCTTTAAAACCTATATTAAACATAGGAATAGATATAGGGAATTTTTCTATAACTTCTTTTTCTTTTACACTTTCTGGTTCTTCTGGATAAAATCTCTCTATACTCTTAGAAAGTTTATCTACTTCGTAATTGTTTGATTTTTTAGTTACATCTATAACTTTCTCTACATCTAAGTCGCCAACAACAAATAAAGCCATATTCCCTGGATTATAGAAAGTGTTATAACATTTATATAGTTCTTCTTTAGTTATCTTATATATACTATCTACTGTACCAGCTATATCAATTCTAGTGGGATAATTCACATACATTGCCTTCAAACAATTAAAGTATACATTCCAATCAGGGTCATCATTGTACATTTTTATTTCTTGTGCTATTATACCTTTTTCCTTTTCAACATTTTCATCTGTAAAATAAGGTGTTTGAACATAGTCGATTAGATGTTCTAAACTTTCATAAAAATTCTCAGTAGCAGAAAATAAGTATGCTGTCATTGTAAAATTAGTAAACGCATTTGCGTTTACTCCTAATTTAGAAAATTTATCAAATGCATCTCCTCCATCAGGTTGCTCAAACATCTTATGCTCTAGAAAATGTGCAATTCCTTCATTCACTCTAATTTTTTTATCTTCCCCAATTGGTACAAATTCCAAATCATTCGAGCCATAATTAGTAGCCAAAATAGCATACTTTTTCATAAATCCTTTTTTTGGCATAAAATATACATCCAGTCCATTTTGCAATTTCTCATAATAAACTTCTTCTCTCAATATATCATTAACTATTTTTTCCATAGACATCTCCTCCATTAATTTCTTAAGAAGTATATAGTATCAAGTTCTATATTTTTTATAGCTTCAACTATATCCTTTTTAGTAACTTTTTCTATACTAGATATTATGTCCTGCACTTCAGAATTTGTCTTTGCCATAGACTGAGAAAAAACAAAATCAGACATACCACCTATATTATCAGTTATAGATTTCATAGAATTAACTAAAGCAAGTTTACTATTTTCTAATTCTTCATCAGATATATCACCTGCTTTTACACTTTCTACTTGTTCTTTTATCAATTCCACAGCTTTATCATAATCCTTAGTTTCTATACCAGATGATATAAACATGATACTTTTGTACTTCTCTATTGAGGAGAATATATAGTAGCATAAGCTTTCTTTTTCTCTTACATTAACAAATAATTTAGAGTGTGGTCCACCACCTAAGACATTAATTCCAACTACTAGAGCATAATATCTATCTGTATCTGCATAATCCACATTTGCTCTATAACCCATAACTAACTTACCTTGAGTTATTTCCATTTGTTCATCTATAACCTTTACCTCATCTACATTTTTTATAAAATCCGCTTTTGGTATAGCTATAATTTCTTCTCTTTCAAACTTTAAATTTTTACTTATTATATCTAAAACTTTATCTTCATCAAAATTACCTTCTACAACTATATCTATTGGTGATGTTTTAAGTATGTTTTTATAATGTTCATATAAATCTTTTGAAGTTATACTATCTATTTCATCTTCATAACCAAATTCACTTACACTATATCTCTCACCTTTACACATAGCCTCAATACATTTATCTTGTGCATATTCTTTTTTATCATTTATTATTGACTGTATTTTTTCTCTTAAATTTTCTTTTTCAATATTTAAATATTCTTCTTTAAATCCACCATTTACAACAAGTGTGTTATTTATTACTTCATTAAAAAACTCTACTACATCTTCAAATATACTTTCATCTAAATATTTTTCACTTATATTGATTATTTTAAAACTCAATACTTGACGTTCTCCACGTTTTACAGCATCAGCTCCCATAGATGAACCATATAAATCATCTAATTTATTGGATATTGCTCTAGCACTAGGATATTTCGCACTCCCACTTGCTATTATTGATGGTATCAGAGCATTTTTTGTAGTTTCTTTTTCATCCAATAATCTCTGAACATATAAACTTATAAGATTCGATTTAAACTTTTCTGTTTTTATCAAAGTAAGATTAATATTATTACCTAAATTTATTATTTTTTTAGTATTAACCATATGTACCTCCTATTTTCATTTAAACATCAATTTTTGAATTGAAATTTATTTATTTTTTAATTGTATACACTTGCATATAAAAACCTTCTATTTAATTATATCCTTTTTATTATTTTCTAAAAGCAATATTTTTATTTAAATTAAATACAAATATTATTTAAGTCAATATACTTTAAAGTCTAGTTTACAAGCTTGATATATATGATGTATAATTAATATGTATGCCTATAATTAAAACAATTTTGTAATCCCACAGAATCTGACAGTTTTTTTACTATTTCTTTAGAATGTCCTGCTCCTCCCATGGTACAGTCAACATACACTCCATCTTGCTTTATATTTAAATTTTCTATACACTCATTCAAAAGAACTGATACGTGATGA